>JBJTSM010000673.1:0-4922 GCA_046076685.1 Planctomycetia bacterium
GCCCGGCGACCAGCCGCGGCATGATCTCGGAAAACACGGCGTGCTCGATCCGCGTGGTGTGCGGATGAAATAGCGCGAAGAGCAGGGCGGCCGTCGTAAACCGGCCGGGCAGGAGCGTCAGTTGGCTGTCATGCTCGTGCCGACCGCCGGCCGCGGCCGACAGCAACAGCGGGCCGACGCCAAACCCCAGCGCCGAGCCGCTCGGCAGCACCACATGGTCGTCGGCGAGGTGCAGCGCCGCATGGAAGCTGGTCTTGGCGACGTCGAACTCACGCGCCCGCAGACGTTCGTTGAGCTGCTCGATGTCGAGCAGTTCGACCTCGAACTCGAGGCCCCGCCAGTCGACCGCCCGCGTGAGCAGCCCGTGGAAGGCGAACGTGTCGTTCGGGCAGGTCGAGATGCCCAGCCGGATGGTGCGGCTCACGAGGCCTCCTCGACGATCTGCCCGGCGAGCCGCCCGGCCGCCTCGAGCGCGGCCGCCACCTGCCACCGCGAGGCGTCGCGGTCGCCCGCGGTGTTCGAGATGCCCCGAACGATGTCGAGGGGCACACCCCAGAGCCGGCAGGCCGTCGCCACGCCAAAGCCCTCCATGTCTTCGGCCACGGCCGCTGGAAAGGCCTGCCTGCGGAGGAGCACGTCGGCGGCGTTCCCCGCCGCCGCGCAGGCCGTGAGCAGCAGGCCGGCCCCGCCGCCGCGGCCGCACTCGATCAGGTCGCCGACCTGCTCCGGGGCGGCCGTGTCGCCGGCCCACTGCTGCCAGCCGAGCGCGGCGGCCGGCACGAAGTCCGCGCCGCTGCCCGCCCCGACGCCGTAGCAGGCGACCTGGTCGAAGCGATAGGCGTGGCCGACCGCGAGCCGCTCGTCGATCCGGCCCGCGATGCCGACGAGCAGGACGCGGGCGGGATCATGCTCCGCGAGCAACTGAGCCGTCCGTGCCGCCGCCGCCACCGGCCCGAATCCACAGAGGGCCACGCGGGCCAGCCGGCCGCCGTCGGGCACCGCGGCCCCAGGCATCGGCAGCAGGATCGGCTCGAGGCTCCGCCGCTCCATCTCCGTGGGCACGAGAATCAAAGTTCGCGGCATCGGCTCTTCTGGCTGGCTCTCGAGTGCAGGAATCGAAGGGGCCGAAAGGCGCGTCGTGCAGGCCCGATCGCCTGGCAGTATAGACCGACCGCGTAGACCGGCCGTGCGGCCGCGACGGCGGCCGGACCGCCTGCCCGCCACCTCGGGCTCGGTTGGCGGCGGCGTGTGACGCACCGGGAACGGACGCAGGCACACCCTCCCGAGCCGACCTGGTGGCTATCCTGAAAAAGCGTTTCCAACACCCCCCGTGAGCCTGCCATGCGGATCGCGCTTGTCTGCACGCCCCATACCGATGCCAACCTCAGGCTCGCCGCCCAGATGGGGGCGACCGACATCGTCGCCCGCTATCCCGCCCACCTCGGCCGCACGCTCGACGACATGGTCGCCCAGGCCCGTGGCCACGGCCTCGCGATCTCGATCGTGGAGGGATACATCCCGCACGACGAGCTCACGCACGGCCGCGCGGGGCGGGAGCAGCAGCTGGCCGGGTTCGTCGCCCTCGTCCGCGACATGGCCCGGCTCGGTGTCGGCATCCTCTGCTACAACTTCATGCCCGACGACGACTGGACGCGGACGACGACCACGGCCGTCGATCGGGGCGGGGCGCTCGTGACGGCCTTCGATGCCGCCGACCTCGATTCCGCCCCCGGCCGCGGCGGGCCGATCTCCGCCGACCGGCTCTGGGACAACCTCGCCTGGTTTCTCGACCGGATCGTGCCGGTGGCCGAGCGGGAAGGGGTGAAGCTCGCGCTGCATCCCGACGATCCGCCGATGTCGCCGCTCAAGCACCAGGAGCGGATCATCATCTCTCCCGCCGCCTTCGACCGCGTCTTCGCGTTGAACGACAGCCCGGCCAACGGCATGTGCTTCTGCCAGGGCTCGTTCGCCTCGATGGGCGACCATGACATCCCGGCGCTCATCCGCCACTTCGGCCCGCGGATCCACTACGTGCACTTCCGCGACGTGGTCGGCGCGGTGCCGAGGTTTCGCGAGACGTTTCACGACACGGGCAAGACCGACATGGCCGCCTGCATCCGCGCCTACCGCGCGATCGGCTTCACGGGTCCCGCCCGGCCCGACCATGTGCCCACCCTCGAAGGGGAATCGAACGAACTGGCCGGCTACCACATGCAGGGCCGCCTGTTCGCCGTCGGCTACATGCGCGGCCTGCTCGACGCGACCGCGTGAAAGCCCTGTTCTCCAAGCCTGCCGGCGCTCCATGGCCCTCGGTATCGTGCTCCTTGGTATCATTGCCCGCATGAGCGAACGCACGCTGCATCATCTCGCCGTCGCCACACTCGCGCTCACGTTGATCATGTCGATCACCGTCGGGGAGACCTCCGCGCGTGCCAGCGAGACGGCGGCGCCCAGGCGGCTCTCCTTCACCCGCGACATCCAGCCGATCCTCGCCACGCACTGCTTCAACTGCCACGGCCTCGACGAGCACTCGCGGCAGGCCGGGCTGCGGCTCGACACCCGCGAGGCGGCGATCGCGGCCCTCGATTCGGGCGCCCACGCGATCGTGCCGGGCAAGGCCGAGGAGAGCGAACTCGTGGCCCGGATCCGGTCGACCGACGCAGACACGATCATGCCGCCGCCGGCGTTCAAGAAGCCGCTCTCGAAGGAGCAGGTCGAACTGCTCGAGCAGTGGGTGGCCCAAGGCGCCGGCTACGAGCCGCACTGGGCGTTTCAGCCGGTGCGGCGGCCGGCCGTCCCCGCCGCCGCGGGCCCGCCTCCAGGCTGGCCCAAGAACGCCATCGACCACTTCGTGCTCGCCCGGCTCGCCGAGGAGAAGCTCGCGCCGGCCGCCGAGGCCTCCCGCGAGGCCTGGCTGCGGCGGGTGTCGCTCGACCTCACCGGCCTGCCCCCCGCGCCCGACGAGCGGGCCGCCTTCCTCGCCGACCGCTCGGCCGACGCCTACGAGCAGGTGGTCGACCGGCTGCTTGAGTCGCCGCGGCATGCCGAGCGGATGGCCCTGCAGTGGCTCGACGTCGCCCGCTACGCCGACACGAACGGCTACAACAACGACGAGGAGCGCACGCAGTGGCCGTGGCGCGACTGGGTGATCGACGCGTTCGCCCGCAACCTGCCGTTCGACCGCTTCATCGTGGAGCAGTTGGCCGGCGATCTCGTGCCGGATGCCGGCCGGCAGCAGCGGATCGCGACCGGCTTCGGCAGAAACCACGTGCTCACGACCGAAGGGGGCATCGTGCCTGAGGAATACCGGGTCGAATACGTGGCCGACCGGGTCCAGACCACCGCGACGGCCTTCATGGGGCTCACGCTCCAGTGCGCCCGCTGCCACGACCACAAGTTCGACCCGATCTCGCAGCGCGACTACTACCGGCTCTTCGCCTTCTTCAACAGCATCCCCGATCCGCCGGTATCCTACGCGAGCAAGAAGCTCGTCCGCGTGGGCGAGCCGACGATCGCCCTGCGCAACTACGCCGACGAGACGGAACTCGCCGGGCTGCTCGCCGCCAAGGCGGAGCTGAAGGCGAAGCCGCCGGCGAAAGACGCCGCCAAGCCCGCCGCTTCGAAGCCCGACGCCGCACAGCCCGATGCCGCCAAGGCCGAGGCCGACGCCGCGGCGGCCCGGCTCAAGGAGATCGAGGCGCGGATCGAGGCGATCGACCTGCGGACGACCCGCGTGATGGTGATGGCCGACCTCGAGCAGCCCAGGCAGGCCCACGTGCTCAACCGCGGCCAATACGACCAGCCCCGCGACACGGTCGATCCGGGCGTGCCCGCCTGGCTGCCGCCGCTGCCCGAGGGTGCCGCCGCCAACCGGCTCGCGCTTGCCCGCTGGCTCGTCGATCCGCGGCATCCGCTCACCGCCCGCGTGGCGGTGAACCGCTGGTGGGAGATGCTCTTCGGCCGCGGCATCGTGGAGACGGCCGAAGACTTCGGCACCCAGGGCTCGCCCCCCACGCATCCCGAACTGCTCGACCACCTCGCCAGCGACCTGATCGAAGGGGGCTGGAACGTGCGGTCGATCCTCCGCTCGATCGTGCTCTCGGCCACCTACCGGCAGGCCGCGGAGGCGGCTCCGGAGGCCTTCGCCCGCGACCCCGACAACCGGCTGCTCGCCCGCGGGCCGCGGTTTCGCCTGCCGGCCGAGATCGTCCGCGATCAGGCCCTCTTCGCCGGCGGGCTGCTCGTGGAGCGGGTCGGCGGCCCGAGCGTGAAGCCCTACCAGCCGGCGGGCCTGTGGGAAGAGGTGTCGGTGCTGCACCAGGCGACCTACGTGCCCGACCCGGGCGACGGCCTCCACCGCCGCAGCCTCTACACCTTCTGGAAGCGGACCTGCCCGCCGCCGGCGCTGGCCGTCTTCGACGCCCCCGACCGCGAGACCTGAGTGATTCGCCGCAGCCGCACGAGCACACCGCTGCAGGCGCTCGTGCTCATGAACGATCCCACCTATGTCGAGGCCGCCCGGGGAGTGGCCCTGCGGGCCGCGGCACTCGCCGACCGGGGTGCCGCGGCGACGGCCGACCCGCTCCGCCGCGACCGCGAGATCATCGCCCATGCCTGGCGGCTCGTGCTGGCCCGCGACGCCGCGCCGCGGGAGATCGACCTCATGCTCACGAAACTCGGTGAGTTCCGCCGACACTTCCAGGGCGACGCCGAGGCCGCGCGGCGGCTCGTCGCCACGAACGACGCGCACGACAGCCCGCTGCCGCCCGAGGAACTGGCGGCATGGACCGTCGTGGGGAGCACCCTCCTATGCCTCGACGAGACGATCTCCAAAAACTGAACCCCGCCGTCGACCCGCGGCTGGCCGGCCTGCACACGCTGCTCGGCCGCCGCGCGTTCCTGGGCGGCTCGGCGACGGCCGC
>JBJTSM010000674.1:0-2482 GCA_046076685.1 Planctomycetia bacterium
GGCACGATGCCCGAGCCCGGCGTGAAGACAGCCCCCGGGCTTGCGCCCGGGGCTTTTATGCGCGGCGTGGCACCGCTCCCATCCGTTGCCATACAAGCCCGCAGCGCAAGCGCCGGGGTCGTGTTCAAAAATCGCCCACCATGCCGCCCGGCCCGAAACCAACCCCGCGTCAGTCCCGGACGGCCCTGGCGTGAAGCCGTCATTCGCCCCAGGCGCGGCGGACCTCGGCGAGGCCGGCGACGCAGACGTCGTATTCGTGGCTCAGCCGCTCGAGCAGGAGCCGCTCGGCGGCGGCGTCATCCGGCTCCAGCGTGCTGGCGATCCAGTAGGCCCGCTTGCCGGCCAGGCGATAGTCGAGCTGCTGCACCCGCCGCAGCGCCTCCGGATAGAGGCCCGTCCAGAAGAGGGTGTAGTCGCCGATCTGGCGGTAGTCGTCGACGGCCACCGCATCGGCCGCGGGCAGGGGCCGCAGCCCCTCGGCCCGCATGAACCGCACGAGCAGCGACGAGACATACTCCACGAGGGGCGGATCGACCACGCCGAGCTGTCCATGAAACGCGTGCTCGGCGAGGCCGCGAAAGAAACGGTCGAGATCAGCCGGGTCGCGGGCGGAAAACATGTTCGAGCAGCCTCCCTGGGCCCTCACACGCTCTTGCTACCTCTCCCTCATTCTATCCCCACATCGGATTCTACCCCCGCGCCGGGCCGACGGCCGCGGCGAGCTCGCCGACATAGCCCTCCAGCCCGCGGAGAACGGCCTCGCGAGGCTGGCTCGCCGCCTCCGCCAGATGCCGCACCACCGCCGAGCCCACGATCACGCCGTCGGCCACCCGGGCCACGGCCCGCGCCTGCTCGGGGCTCGAGATTCCAAACCCCACGACGATCGGCACGTCGGTCTTGGTCCGCAGCCACTGCACCCGCTCGATCAGGCCGGCCGGGAGTTCGGAGCGGGCGCCCGTCACCCCCGCCACCGACACGCAGTAAAGGAAGCCGGTCGACCGGCGGGCGATCGCCTCGGCCCGCTCGGGCGGCGTGGTGGGCGTGACCAGGCGGACGAGCGCCAGGCCTGCCTGCCGGTAGGCCGCGTCGAGCTGGTCCGATTCTTCGAGCGGCAGATCGGGCACGACGAACCCCGCCAGGCCCGCCGCCTGCGCATCGCCCACGAAGCGGTCGATGCCCCGGCGGAAGATGAGCGAATAGCTCGCCATCGCCAGGATGGGCACCCGCACCCGCTGCGTCGCCACGCGGGACAGTTCGAACAGCCGTTCGAGCGTGAATCCCGCGGCCAATGCCCGCGTGTAGGAGGACTGGATCACCGGGCCGTCGGCGATCGGGTCGCTGTAGGGCACCCCGAGTTCCACGAGCGACGCCCCCGCACGGTCGAGCGATTCGAGCACGGCGAGCGTCGTGTCCATGTCGGGGTCGCCGGCCGTGACGAACGGCGCGAGGGCCGCCCGGCCATCCCGCTTGAGCGTGGCAAACCGCTCCGCGAGCAGGGCGACTTTGGATGGACTGGCGACCGTGGCAGGGGCTGTCATAAATCGTTTCCTGACATCATTTCCTGGGATCGTTTTCTGGAAGGCTCTTGATGCGTTGCGTGCGAGTGACTCGTGAAGGTGGCGAGGCGATCGGGGATCGAGGCCCGCGTCAGCTCGACGCGGCCGTGAGCCCCCGCAGCCGGGCGATCTCGGCGGCGTCCTTGTCGCCGCGGCCCGACAGACAGACGACGACGATCTCGTTGGCGGGCCGCCGCGCGGCCTCCTGCACGGCCCAGGCCAGGGCATGCGAGGTTTCGAGCGCGGGCAGGATCCCCTCGCGCCGCGCCACGAGATCGAAGGCGTCGAGCGCCTCGGCATCGGTCACGCTCGTGTAGGCCACCCGGCCGGCGTCCCGCCAATAGCTGTGCTCGGGGCCCACTCCCGGATAGTCGAGGCCGGCCGAAACCGAATGCACGTCGGAGGTCTGGCCGTCGGCATCCTGGAGCACGTAGCTCAGGCTGCCGTGGAGAATGCCGGGGCTGCCGTAGCTCAGGCTCGCCGCATGGTCGCCCGGCTTCCCGGAGCGGCCGCCCGCCTCGACACCCACGAGCCGCACCTCGCGGTGATCGACGAAGGGATAGAACATGCCGGCCGCATTGCTGCCGCCGCCGACGCAGGCCACCACGGTATCGGGCAGGCGGCCGAGTTGCCGGCGGCACTGGTCCACCGTCTCGCGGCCGATCACCGACTGAAAATCCCGCACGATGCGGGGAAACGGATGCGGCCCCACCACCGAGCCGATGATGTAGTGCGTGGTCTCGACGGAGCCCATCCAGTCCCGCATCGCCTCGTTGATCGCGTCGCGGAGCGTCCGCGAGCCGCTCTCGACCGGCCGCACCTCGGCCCCCATGAGCCGCATGTTGCGGACGTTGGGGGCCTGGCGACGGACATCCTCGGCTCCCATGTAGACGACACACTCGAGCCCGAACCGGGCACAGGCCGTG
>JBJTSM010000675.1:0-2463 GCA_046076685.1 Planctomycetia bacterium
CATCGAAGGCCACGCCGCCACCGGCCGGCACGTCGAGCCCCGCCAGGATCCGCAGCAGTGTCGACTTGCCCCCTCCCGAGGGCCCGACGAGGACGAGCGACTGGATATCGCCCGTCGATAGCTCGAGACCATCGAGAATCGTGGCGGCGCCAAATCGCTGCGTCAGATTATGAATGGTGAGGTTCATGATGATGAAGGGCTGCCCGTGCCATGGGCTGGCCTGATTGGCACGGGCAGCCCCTCACGTCACGTTGGACGGCGAGAGCGTCATGCCGACTCATACTTGTACCTCCGCTCCAGCCAGCGGCTCGTGGCAGACAAGGGAAGCGTGAGCAGCAAGTAGCCAGCGGCGAGAGGGATGTAGCTTTCCAGCGTCGAGTAGGTAAATGAGTTGACCTCCTGCGCGGCGAGCGTGAATTCGGAGATCGCGATCACGGAGAGGAGCGATGAGTCCTTGATCAGCGACACGAGCTGCCCGGCCACCGGGGGGAGCACGAGCCGGATCGCCTGGGGCAGGATCACGAACCGCATCGTTTGCAAGGGCGTAAAACCGATGGCGCGGGCGGCATCCCGCTGGGCTGTCGGAATCGCCGCCAATCCGCCGCGGAAGATCTCGGCCATGTAGGCTCCACTGAAGAGCGAGAGGATGAGCACGCCGACGACGAACCGGTTCTCCAGGCCGATCGCGCTGGCCACCACATAGAACCCGATCAGCAATTGCACGAGCAGCGGGGTGCCACGAATGAGCTCCACGTAGACCCGGCCGATCGCCTCGAAGAGCGGGTGTCGTGCCTGGAGCAGGATCGCCGTCACGAGGCCGATCAGGCTGCTGGTCACAAGCGCGGCCAGGCTGATGGCCACGGTCGTCAGCCAACCCTGGAAAAACTTCTGCCGGTAGTCCCAGACACCGTCCCAGTTCCACGTCGAGTCGATCCGCCCGAAGGCCACGGCCAGGCCTGCGGCCAAGACGGCGATGACGACGAGGTGGGCGAGCCAGCGCGGCATGGGTCACATGGGTCCGATGGGTCAGAAGTAAAACGGGATCGAGTGGGCCTTGAAGTAGGCCTTCTCGTCGGGAAGAAACTCGTCGCCGAGTTTCTCGAAGCCCCCCTGCTCACGGAAGGCTTTCAGGAACTCGTCGATCTGACGCCGGAGGTCGCCGTCCTTGGGCCGCAGGCCGATGGCCCAGGTCTCCTCTCGGAAAGGCTCGAGGACCGGCCGCGTCGTGTCGGGATGCCGCTTGTGGTTCTGGTAGACGGAGAGCGAGTCGTAGATGAAGGCGTCGGCCTTGCCTTGGGCCACCTCCAGCACCGCCGCCGATTCCTTGTCGAGCACGAGCACGCGTGCCTTCTTGATCGAGGGGGACGCAGAGTGATGGCCGGGGGTCCCCTTCTTCACGGCCACCACGCGACCGGGCTGATCGAGGTCGGCCGCCGAGCGCACGGGCGACTGCTTGGCCACCAGGAGCGCCAGGCCGGTCGTGAGGTAGGGCTCCGAGAAGGCGATCGACTTGGACCGCTCGGGGGTGGCGGTCATCGACGAGATGATGCAGTCGATCTTGCCTGTCTTGAGGGCCGGGATGAGGCCGTCGAACGAGATGTTTTCGATGACGAGTTCCCGGCCGAGGTGATCGGCGAGGGCCTTGGCGAGCGCGGCGCTCACCCCGGTCGGCCGGCCCTGCGGGTCGGTCATCTCGAACGGGGGATAGGAAAGTTCCATGCCGACGCGGAGCGGCGGCCCCGCGGCCCAGGCAATCATCGCCGGACCGATGGCCACAAGAAGGGCCCAGGCGAGCCTCCGAACATCGATGGTGAAGCCCTCGTGCATGCGGTGGAAGTGTATAACGCCCGCCAGAAGACTGCTGAAACGGGCTGTTTTGGGGCGTCTTGGTCAGCGCGAGGGGCGAACCAAAGCCGGCAGGCCTGAGAAGCTGCGTCGATTCAACCGACCGCACGGATTCTGCCGATAAAACCGGTGGTTTGGGTTGCGTTGCCGACGTGAAGAACACGAGGCGCCAGTGTCTGCTCACCGTGCTCAAACACTGAGGTGCCGTGTTGCGCCGATTCGTTCGATCGCTCGATGACATCGCTCCGGTATTGATCGCGACGCTGATGGCGGTCGTTCTCGCCGTCGCGATGCCGTCTGCCCAGGGCGAGCCGCCGCTCGTCGTCGAGGAGATTCCGCCCCCCGCGGCGGCGATCGAGGAATTGCAGGCCGACATTCGTCGGCTCGAAAAAGAACTCGAGACCCTCCGAAGCGAAAGCGCGAAGGCGGCCTCGGCCCGTTCGGAATCGTCCACGACAAAAGAGGGGGATGCAAAGTCCGCGGTCGCCGACCGGCTCTCCACGGTCGAAAAGAGCCTCGGCAAACTCGTCGATGCGGCCGACAAGAAGAAAAAGGACGACGCCAAGAAGCCGCTCTTCATTTTGAGCGGCCAGATGCAGGCCGATCAAATCTATTTTG
>JBJTSM010000676.1:0-2301 GCA_046076685.1 Planctomycetia bacterium
TTTGCGGAGATCGACTCCTACGGCCGGGAGCAGGGGCTCGCCATCGAGCACTACGTGATCTCGTCGGGCATCCTCGAATTCATTGAGGGCTGCCGGATCTACCCCGCGTTTCGCAAGGTGTTCGCGTCGGCCTACGCCTACGACGACGCCGGCCAGGCCAAGTGGCCGGCCAGCGCCATCAACTATACCAACAAGACGCAGTTCCTCTTCCGCATCAACAAGGGGATCGACAACGTCTGGGACAACTCCGCCATCAACGCCTGGAAGCACAAGCGGGACCGGCCGATCCCGTTCGAACGGATGGTGTTTCTCGGTGACGGCGACACCGACATCCCCTCGATGAAGATGGTGCGGCAGAAGGGGGGCCAGGCGGTCGCCGTCTTCGACCCCGAACTCTTCGAGCAGCGGAAGTCGCAGGGCCGGCTCGAGCGGCTGATCGCCGAAGACCGCGTGGACTACGTCGCCGCCGCCGACTACACGAGCGACTCGCTCCTGCGGGTCGTCGTCCGCGGCATCCTCGGCCGCATGTCGCTGCGGGCCGGCTGACGGATTCGGATGCGCCCGCGCTGCCGGGGGCTCAAAACTCGACCGGGTTCGCGCCCCGCAGCGCCGAGACGATGGCCACCAGGAACCGGCACGTCAGCCAGACCGCCTGCACCATCCAGACAAGGCAGGGCTTGAGGATCGGCCAGAGCAGGCCGAGCACGGTTCCCGCCACGAAGACGCCCACCCAGAGCGCCTGCTCGGCCTGGTCCGGCCGCGCGACCGCCCACTGCCGGATCTCCCAGAACGGCCAGCGGCCAAGCACGCCGGCCTGCGCGCGGGCTGCCTCTTCCTCCTCGAGCTGCGCATCGAGGGCGAGAAAGAGGTCGAGGTCTTGCTCGCTCCAGTCGGAGAGGTCGATCGCCACCACTTCATCGGACGGCTCCGCTGCATGGATCCCCTCCGCTGCATGGAGCGGATCCGCGGCGTGGCTCACCGCCGCTTGATGGATCGCCGCCGCTTCGTCGATCGGAAACCAGGCACTCACTGCATCACCTCCACGGCCGGACGGCTCTGGCCCGCTTCACTTCCACCCCCTGAACTACGCCAGACGGTCGCGGATGATTCCACGACAGACCCCTTTCCCGTGGGGTATCATGGAAGTCCCGTGAATTCCGCAGCGTGAATGCCGTAGAAGGGTCGCCATGACCGAGGATGCCGACGACGAGATTCAGCGGCTCATCGACCGCTCCAACAAGGGCGACAAGGACGCCCGCGGGCGGCTGATCGAACTCACCGAAGGCCGTATCCACAAACTCGCCCACGCGATGCTCGCGAATTTCCCGGCGGTGCAACGCTGGGAGCAAACCGACGACGTGTGCCAAAAGGCGATGATGGAACTGCACAAGGCGATCCAGGCGGTTCAACTCGATTCGCCCCGGCATTTTTTCCGCCTTGCCGCCAAAAAGATCCGCTGGGCACTGCTCGACCTCAAAAAGCGTTACTACGGGCCGCGGGGCCTCGGAACGAAGCACCATACCGATCACCAGCCCACGGATGAGGCGGGAGGCACCGTCGCGAAGGAACGGTGGATGCCGGAGGATCTTGACCAGTGGGAGGCACTTCACGAGGCAGTGGAAAATCTTCCCGAAGAACGCCGCGAGGTGTTCAGCCTCATCCACTACCAAGGCCTGACACTGGAGAGGGTCGCGAAGATCCTTGGCGTGCACATGAGCACCGTGAAACGCCGGTGGCAGGAGGCGAAACTTCAGCTCCATGACGAACTCGGCGACAAATCCTGACGGGGAACTGCTCGCGGAGCTTCTGCTCCGCTGGGAGGAACTCTCCGAACAGGGGCATGACACGCCGGCAGGCGAACTGGCCCGGGAACGGCCCGACCTGGCTCCCGAACTCGCCCGCCGCATCCAGGCCCTCAAGACCGTCTCGGCGATCCTGTCTCCCCCGCCCCGGTTGCCACCGAATCAGTCGCCGTTCAAGTCACTCGTGGCAACAGGCGGCCTGCTCGGTGGCCGCTACCGGCTCGAAAAACTGCTCGCCGAAGGCGGGTTCGCCGAGGTCTACCGGGCATTCCAGGAAGACTTGCAGCGGTCCGTCGCCATCAAGGTGCCGAAGCCCGGTCGACTCGACGCGAGCGATGCCTGTCTCGCCGAGGCACGAAGGGTCGCCGGGCTCGAGCACCAGAGCATCGTGCCCGTGTACGACGTGGGGGTCGAAGCGGGATCGTGCTTCATCGTGAGCGAGTTCCTCAAAGGGGGCAGTCTGGCCGATCAGCTCGCCAACGGGAAGCCAAGTACCCTG
>JBJTSM010000677.1:0-2437 GCA_046076685.1 Planctomycetia bacterium
GGTGGCGCGGGGAATCGGACGCCCCTCGCTGTCGCGGAGGATCTTGCCCTGGGAGTCGGTGAGCGGCACCGCCTTGGGAACGGTCACTTCGCGGCCGTCGACCTTGATCGTGATCCGTTTGTCGAAGTCGGCCGCCGTGACCTTGTCCATGCGGACGAGCTGGCCGTGGATGTCGCGGGAAAAGAGCCCGTCTTCCTCGGCGAGGACGAGACGGTGCTCGAACGCGTCGACGAGGCTCTGGCCCGTGCCTTCGCCGGGTGCCGTGCTCATGTCGGGTTCTTTCGCAGGTGACGCTGCATGTCGTCAGGAAAGAGGGCCAGCGCCGACTCGAGCGGCTTGGCCGCCACCATGCCGAGGCCGCAGATGCTCGTCATCTCCATGGCGCGGGTCAGCTCGTTGACCAGCTGCTGCCGGGGGCGGAACGATCCTGCATCGAGGCCGCCCGCCACGAGCTGCTCTCCCATCTCCACGATCTTCTCCGAGCCGATCCGGCAGGGCACGCACTTGCCGCACGACTCGTCGCGGAAGAACTGGGCGCAGTTGAGGCCCTCGACCACCATGTCGCGGGTGTCGTTGTAGACCACGAGCCCCGCCCCGATGGCGAGGCCCAGGTCGCGAAACCGCTGCAGGTCGAGTTGCAGGTCGAGGATGTCGAGGTGGGTGCCGCCGGCGGCCGTCACCTTCTCGACCAGTTCCGCCGGGGCCCGCTTCTCCCAGCCGCGCGGCAGGGCCTGCACCGGCAACAGCGCCGGCAGAAACCCGCCCGACGGGCCCGACGGCGCGAAGGCCTTGAGCGTGCCGACGGTGCCGCCGCAGAGGTCGTGCAGCAGCGTCCGCAGCGTGATGCCATTGGGCACCTCGTAGACGCCCGGCCGCACGAGGTCGCCCGAGATCGAGAAGAAGCGGCGGCCCTTGCAGCCGTTGATGCCCTCGTCGGCATACCACTTTCCGCCCTTGATCATGATGGCGGGCGCCCAGGCGAACGTCTCCACGTTGCTGACGAGCGTGGGCTTGTCGTAGAGGCCGTTGGTCTCGAGCTGGGGCGGCTTGTTCCGCGGCTGGGCCCGGCGATCCTCCATCGCCTCGATGAGCGCACTCTGCTCGCCGCAGATGTAGCCACCGGGGCTTGCGAACACCTCGACGGGAAAATTCCGGCCGCCGCCGCCGATGCCCTGGCCGCAGGCACCGAGCGACTCGGCCCGGGCGATCTCCCGCCGCATGATCGCGATCTGCTCCGCGTATTCATGGCGGATGTAGGTCCAGCCCCGCGTCGCACCCGTCATCAGGCCGGCGAGGATCACTCCCTCGAGCACGAGGTGCGGATGGCGGGTGAGCAGCTCACGATCCTTGAAGGTGCCCGGCTCGCTCTCGTCGGCGTTGCAGACGATGTACTTGGCATCCCCCTTCGCCTTCCAGACGTCGTTCCATTTCTGATGGGCGGGCACGCCGGCCCCGCCCATGCCGCGGAGATCGGCGGCCTTGAGCTGGTCGACCACCGCCTGCTGGTCGCCGGAGGCGACGAGAGCCCGCACCGCGTCGTAGGTCGACGGGCCCGGATAGGGATCGATCCGCCACGGCCGGTTGGCATGCGGCTCGTAGCCGCTGTCGAGATCGGCGGGAGGCTGCCGGCCCGCGAGGGCGTCGCGGGTGATCGCCCCGAGCTGGTCGGCCGAGCGGGCGGCATAGAACTCGTCGTTGACCATCGCCGCCACCGGCCGGTCGCAGCGACCGAGGCACGAGGCATACCGCACCGTCGCCTTCCCGGCGGCGATCTCGGCGGCCAGCGACCGCTCCAGTTCCTGCTTCAGTCCGGCACAGCCGTGCTGATGGCAGGCCATGTCGTGGCAGACGTGCACCTCCACCGCGGGCGGCGGCTCGAGCTTGAAGTGCGGGAAGAAGCTGGCCACCTCCTGCAGCCGATAGAGCGGCGTGCCGGTCCGTTCGGCGAGCTTGCGCAGCTCCGCCTCGGGCAGGTAGCGATGCCGGTGCTGGATGTGGTGGAGTTCCTGGACGATCATGAACCGGTAGGCTACGTCTCGCGGGGGGCGGCACGCAATGTCCGCATCGCGCCGACGCCGGGACACGCCGTCAGACGATCCGATCTCACCGCCACTCGTCGATCAGGTTGGCCACGAGCGCCGTCCAGCCCGTCTGGTGGCTCGCCCCCAGGCCGGCGGCGGTGTCGCCGTGGAAATACTCGTAAAAGAGCAGTTCGTCCCGCCACCGCGGATCGTCGCGAAACAGGGGCACGTCACCCCACACGGGCCGGCGGCCCGCGCCGTCGGCGAGAAAAATGCCGTTCATCCGCCGGGCGATGTCGTGGGCCATGTCACGAAAGCCGATCGGCCGGCCGGCCGACGCGGGCGTCTCCAGGCAGACGTCGGGCCCGAAGGCGGTGCCCAGCTTGCGGAGCGACTCGATGATCAGGAACGTCGTC
>JBJTSM010000678.1:0-4683 GCA_046076685.1 Planctomycetia bacterium
AGTTGGGCCGCACGTTGTCGAGGTTGAACTGCCGCGTCGCGGTGGCGATGCCGGCCACCCAGAGGAAGTCATACCCCGCCTGCACCGCGAAGTTGGGCGTCACCTGCCAGCCGGCGAGAAGCGTGAGGTCGCCGATGAACCCGGGGCCGATCTGATCGGCGGCCTGCCGCCAGCTGAATGAATTGTTCACCGGCGGCAGCGTATTGATGCCGGCCGCCTCCTGCTGATTGGCGGCGAAGCTGATCGCCGGCGTCACCCGGCCGCGGAGCCCCCAGTAGTAGAACTCGTTCTTGCTGATCAGCTCACCGCCCAGGTTCAAGCCCCAGAGCCAGTTCTGCGTCTGAATGTTGTAATATCCGCCGAACAGGCCGGTCTGCGCCGGCGGCCGGCTGCTGTCGAAGGTGAACGTCTCGTTCACGTTGGCCACCCGCGTGCCGATCAGGAGCGCCGGCAGCCAGCCCCGTTCGGCCCGTTGCGACCAGCCGCCGTTGGGCGACATGATCAGCTGATCCCGGCCGAGCCGGCGGCCGAGCTTGTAGTTCAGCTCCATGCTGTTGTAGTTGGAGCCGATCGTCGATTCGTAGGTCTGCGCTCCGGTGAAGCCCGGCAGGCCGGGCAGGATGGTGCCGGCCAGCGGCGTCACCAGAAACGATCCGGGCAGCGCGTTGTAGCTGTCGCGGATGAAGAAGCTGAGGCCGCCGTAGTAGGTGAACTCGAGCGACTGATCCCGGTCGAGATAGTCGCGGCCGAGATGCTCGCCGATCGTCAGCCGGGCGGCCGGCGCAAGATCCCACGGCACGCCCGTGGTCACGAAGGTGCCGGCGAGGTTCGGCACACGGGATAGAACGGGATAGCCGACGACTTTCGGGTCGTAGCCCATCACGCGACGGTAGTTGCGGCTGCGGCTCATCATCAGCAGCTCGGCCGAGCCGTACCAGCGGCCGCTCGAGAACCAGCGGCCCGAGCTGTCCTCGGAGGGCATCTCGTCGAGTTCGAACTCCTGAATCCGCAGCCCGTCGGCGGCCCGCGCCGAGACGTCGTCGAGCAGTTCCGGCGCGACCACTTCCCGGGCGATCACGGATTCGGGCTCCGGGAGGAGCCCCGCCGCCTCGGCTGGCGGCTGCTCACCCGGCAGCAGCATCTCGAAGGCCGTGCCCTCCTGCACCAGGGATGTCGGGATCAGCGGTTCCTGCACCGTTGATGCGTCTTCCTCCGCCCGGCCGACGCCCGCGACAACCGCGAGCCACGCCGCCAAAAGCAGGAACACCGCGCACCGGCGGCGGCCGCGGTGGGAAGGCACGGTGAAAATCGGGAGAATCGTCATAGTCGTTACAGTCCATCGTCATGTTCCCAGCCGGTTCCACACTCATTTTCCGCGGATGCGCGGGCAGCCTGCCCAGGCTGCCCATCCCTCCACCCTCCTGCCCGGCGGATCGGCTCTGCGGGGCCGTCCTGGCCGGCACAACCGTCCGCCCCGCCCGCCGGCTCAAATCCGCCCTCCTTCCCATTCGATGACAGAGACAGGCCGGTGCCCCGGCCGCGGAGGAGTCGATGCGGGTCAGACGACATCACCTGTTGTTGGCGGGACTGCTGCTGTTTTTCGCCGGCGTGCAGTTCCGCCTCGTGGAGTCGGTCACGCTCAGCGAACGCTCGAGCCACTTCATCTCCGCCCAACTCGGCGGCAGGGGCATGCCGCCGCCGCAGCAACTCTGGCAGAACATGCCGTCGCGGAAGGTCGTCAAGCCGCCCCGCTGGCTGGGCCTGGCGCTGATGTCGGTGGGCTCCGTGCTGACGCTCAAGAGCCTGTCGATGAAGAAGGTTGCGTGACGGCTCAGGCCGCCTCCACGCCCGGGCTCTCGCCGAAGTAATACTTCTTCGCGTCGGGGTTCGAGAGCACCTCCTGCGCCGTGCCGTGGCAGAGCACCTTGCCGGCGCGGACCACATAGCTGCGGTCGGTGATCGCGAGCGTCTCCCGCTCGCGGTGGTCGGTGATCAGGATCGAGATGCCGCTGTCACGCAGGCCCGTGATCACCTTCTGGATGGAGTGGATCGTGACCGGATCGATGCCGGTGAACGGCTCGTCGAGCAGGATGATCCGCGGCTCCGTCACCAGGCACCGCGCGATCTCGAGCCGGCGCTTCTCGCCGCCGGAGATGTAGTGGGCCTTCGACTTGCGGATGCGCGTGATGTCGAACTGCTCGAGCAACTCCTCGCAGCGCCTGCGGCGTTCTCCGGGCGGCATGCCGACCAGCTCCATGATCGCGAGCAGGTTCTGCTCGACGGTGAGCTTGCGGAACACGCTCTGCTCCTGGGCGAGGTAGCCCATGCCGCCGTCCCGCGACCGCTTGAACATCGGCCAATGCGTGATCTCCTCGTCATCGAGGAGCACGCTGCCGGCGTCGGGCATGACCAGGCCGCAGGTCATGCGGAAGCTCGTCGTCTTGCCGGCGCCGTTGGGGCCAAGCAGCCCCACGATCTCCCCGGCCTCGACGTGGAAATCGACGCCATCCACCACGCGGCGGCGGCCGTAGGTCTTCACGAGGCCCGTGACGGACAACAGCGGCATATGGCTCCTCCCTGAACCCGATCCTTCTCGACCGACCTTGGCACGGTCACCTCACCGCACGAACCGCATCCTCCCGAAGTTCGGCCACGAGGGCAATCGCAACTCCATGCCGCCGATGCTCACCGGGACGCTCCAGCTTGCCGGGACGGCATGGGGCCAGAAAATCGCCACAGCCTTGCCGATGAGCAGGCCGCGGTCGACGTGATGGCATTCGAGCCACAGCCGGCTGTCCTTGCTGGCGGCCGAGTTGTCGCCCAGCACGAAAAACTGGTCCGCCGCCAGGGGGAATTCCAGCCGGTCCTCCTCCAGGATTTCGCCGGGCCGGTTGCCCACGTCGATCGCGCCGATGTAGTAGGTGTCGCGCAGCACCCGCAGGCTGCTCACCCGCACGTCCGCCCGGGCCACCGTGATGCCCACGGGCGCGAGGTCGCTCGGCTCGTCCGGGCCGGGCGTGGGCCGGTCGCGGACGGCCGCGCCGATCGATCGGGCCCAGGCCGTCGGCCGGTCGAACGCGATGCGGCGGCCGTCGACGAAGAGCGACAGTTCGTCGTCGACGTTGGCGAAGAGGATCTGCCACGAGCCCGTGCCCCGCACCGGCGTGCGGGCCCGCGGCGGCGCGGCATCCAAGTCGGAGCCGGCGATCGAGAGCGTGGCCTCGCCGGTGGCGAGATCGAACGTGCAGCGGTGCGCGGCACCGGCCTCCACCAGATCGATGGCGAGGCTCCCGCCATCCTGGCCCGTGGTCGCACACTCCATCTCGAGGCCGAGGTCCCCCACCCAGTGCGATCGCGTGGCGATGGCGTTGTAGGGCTGAAAGTCGTCCACCAGCGAGGGCTTGGCATGTTCCGCGAGCGACTCCCCCTTCCGCGCGGCCTCCCAGTCCTCGGCCGCGGGCAGGAAGTGACGGTACCGCAGGGTGGCGGGTTCCTCGGCCGCCCGGCCGGACACGCTGAACGAACGGCCCGCATCGGCGGTCGTCCACCGCCCCGCTTCGCCGCGCCGACGCGGCGACCAGTCGGTCCAGCACATCGGCCAACCGGCCTTTTCCAGCTGTGCCGACACGTAGCGGCTGTCGTGCACGCACTGCAGCATCGCCCGCAGCGTGTCGGCGGGCTTCCGCACGATCGCCGGCGCCGCGTCGCCCCGGCTCGTCCAGATGTCGCCGCCGGCGATCGACACCGTCTCGCCCGGCAGGCCGACGAGCCGCTTGATGTAGTTGGTCTTGGCCTCCTCGGGATACTTGAAGACGACGACGTCCCACCGCTTGGGCTCCGTGAAGTCGTAGGCGAACTTGTTGACGAGAATCCGGTCGCCGCTGAACGACGGATACCGGGGGTCGTACCGCAGCCGTCCCCCGACGCCCTGCACCAGCCGTGTCCCGTAGCCGCAGTTGGGGCACTTCGCCGCCGGGACCAGCTTGCCGGCGAGCCGCGACCGCAACTGGGCGATCGAGCCGCGGTCGCTCTCGAGCGTCTCGATCCGGCGCCGCGTCTCCTCGCGTTGCTGCAGCCCGAGGGCCGCGTCGTTTTCGTTCGCCTTGAGCGCCGCGAGTTCCGCCTCCAGCCGCGAAAGCTCCGCCCGCAGGCTCTGCGACTGGTCGTCCTCCTCGGCGCTGCAGCCGACGCGGAAGTCGCGGCCGCACTCCTCGCAGACGAGGTCCTTGTGGCGGCCCATCAGCGTCGGCGCCATGGAGCCGGTCGGGATCACGAACGCCTCCGCCTCGAACGCCCGAAACAGCAGCGCCAGCGTGAACGCGATCACGATCGACTCGACCGTCTCCCGCCCATAGCCCAATGGATTGCGAACGACGTCGCCCGGACGGGCCGGCGTGGGGGCGTCGGCGGGGCGGTCTGGCGGGCGGGTCATGATGGCTCCTCAGGCGTGAGGCTCGCGACGTTCGGGCGGTCTCTTCCGCCCGATTGTAGCCGTGCCGGGTCGGATTCCGCAGAGCGGGGCAGATCGGGACGGGCTGGATCGGGCAGAATGACTGCATGCCATCCTTCACCCATCTGCGACACAAGCCGCCGGAGCCGCTCGCGGCGGCCCGGGAACTCGTCGTCGCCTGCCCGCCGATGCGGAGCCACGTGAACCTGTCGCACATCGTCCGCACCTGCGGC
>JBJTSM010000679.1:0-4322 GCA_046076685.1 Planctomycetia bacterium
GCTTGTCGGTCGACTCGACGGCCTTCCAGGCCCCCACGTCGGCGCCACCGTCTCCGGCGGCCTCCGGCGGATAGGCCTTGCCGAATCCAACGCCTCTCGAGTTGTCGAACGCCTCGCTCACCCGCCACCGCCGCACGAATCCCAGCACCACGGCGACATCCACCTTCTCCCCATGTTCCGCGAGCCAGGCGGCGATGCGTTCGATCTGGTCGACGTCTCGCGCGGCGGTAAGACACCTTCGATGGACCGTCTTCCGGGCCACTTCGTCGCCCGCCGTCGCGAGAGCCAGCTGCCTCTCGACCGCTTCACGGCGGAGGTCGAGGGCCGGGTCGTCGAGCATTGCATCGAGCAGCCCCTCGGCCCGCGGCCGATCCCGCTCCCTGAGCCAGGGAAACGCCAGCACCCGCGCCCGGGCTGGCTGCTTCACGTCGGCCACGACCGCCACGAGGGCATCGGCCGAGAGGCCGGCGTCCGCCCGCTCGACGGCCCGCTCGAGGCCGCTGCGCAGCCAGTTCGCGCCGGCCGGCGTGGCATCGGCGAAGGCCGACAGACAGGGCACGACCCAGTCGGCAGGCACCCGTGCGATCCGATCGGCCTGTGCGGCCAGTGCGGCCTGGCCGGCGCCGCGATCACCCGCGCCGGATGCTTTGGCCAACTGTTCAGCAATCGCCACCGCCTCGGCCACCGTCTTCGGGGCGGCGTCTTCGGCGGCCAGCGGCGCTGCGGCGGCGACCGCCACAACCAACCCGATCGCAGCCAGCCTCGACCTCTGCATCATGCCGCCCTCGAAGAAAATGCGTCTCGGGATCCCGCCGGACCGAGACCACAGTATCGCCTCCGCCCGACGGCGGTGGCTAGGCTAGGCTAGGCGGCCGATGAACAGTGAGTTCCAGCTGCCGCCGCCGGGATGCGTGCGGGCCCGCTCCACCTTGACGTCGAAACCACACTGTCCCATCCGCTGCACGAACGCGGGATCATCTCCGGCCGACCAGACGGCCAGGCAGCCCCGGGGCTTGATCGCGGCTTTCGCCGCCGCGAGCCCGGCGGCCGAATACAGCCGGCCGTTGGCGGCCGCGGTGAGGCCGCTCGCGCCGTTGTCCACGTCGAGGATGATGGCGTCGAACCGGCGGCGGCTCTTCCGCAAGACGTCGGCCACGTCCCCGGTGACGACCTCCACGCGCGGATCGGCCATCGCATCCGACCCCAGGCCGTATTCCGGATTGCGGTTCCACGCCACGACGGCCGGCATGAGCTCGGCGACCACGACGGCGGCATCGGGGGGCAGGTGCTGCAGCGCGGCACGCAGGGTGAATCCCAGGCCCAGGCCGCCGATCAGCACGCACGCACCCGATGCCCCGGTGCCGAGGTGGCCGCACGCCAGTTCCGCGAGCCGCTCCTCGGAGTGGTGCTGCCGGGTGGACATCAATTCGACGCCGTCGATCCGGATCATGAACGCGCCGTCGTGTTCATGGAGCGTCATCGGCTTGCCGTCGGGGGTCGTCGCCTGATCACGAAGGATCGTTTTCTTCATGAACTTCCCGGCCCCGTTCGCTGGCGAATCATGCCCCGGCGACTCAAGCCGCGGGCGCCGTTCACTGCGGCCGCTCGAACGGCAGCATCTGCAGCTGCCGCGACGCGCCGCCGGAAGTCACGCTGACGGTCCGCGGCGGAGCGGTGAACGCCCGGAGCGGGGCGGTGAACCGGCTGCCGTTCGTGCCCACGGTCCACGACGCCGTGAGCGTGTCGCGATCGACGGTGCCCGAGATCGGCTGCAGCGTGTCGGAGATGGCGTCGTAGAAGTTGCCCCTGATGGCGCCCTGCCGATCGACGGCCAGCTGCTGGTAGTTGTGGTGCTGGCCGTTTGCCCCGCCCTCGGCGGCCTCCCCCTGGGGCACCACCGCAAACACGCCGAGCGGCAGCCAGTCTTCCCCGGCAGCGGCGGCGGCATTGTCATGGCCGGCCGGCAGCACGAGCACGCTCTTGAGCCCGTCGGCACCGACCTCGCCCGCTCCGGCGGTGGTGACCGACCCCGCGCCGGCGGCCGCGGCACCGGCCGTGCTGACAGGCCGGCCCAGCCATGAGGTGACCGTCGCCTGATCCGCCCCCCGCCACCAGTCGGCCGACGAGCGGACGGGACGCCAGGCCTGCGGATGACTTGCGTACCAGGTGGGCGTGAAGGCGATCTGCTCGTCGCCCGGCGACGAACGCTCCGCCGCCGCGGCCGCGCCCGCCGGTGCAGGCAGCGGCGCCGCAATTTCTTCCGCCGCGGCGGCTGGCTGCGGCGCGGTCACACGCACCTGCTCGCGCACCTGCTCGCGCACGGGCACCGGCACGGGCACCGGCACGACGACGACACCACGGCGGGCCAGTCGCCGGGCGGGCGAGGCCACGGCCTCACCCGAAACCGCGATAGCCGCCACGACCACGAACAACGACACCAGCCGCAGGCAGAAGCAGCGAATGATCACGGCGAAACTCCCGTATGACTTGGATGGGAATCACGATGCAGCGGCGACACGAACCGCCGCGCGGCACCCGGGGCAGCATAGGACTTCCCCGGCAGGGCCGCCAAGCCGCCGCGGGCCGAACGAGCCCGTGCCCGTGGAATTGGCATCGACCGCCGACCACCGGTCTGCTATCTCCCCAGCCTCAGTGGCATCTCGCGACCCCTGAGGAAACGCGACCATGGCAGACTGTCTCGAGCCCGTGGACTCGCCGGTGGCGGCATCCGTCCGGTTTTCTCCGACGGCCGTGGGGCCGTCGAAGCTCTTCGTGCTCGACACGAACGTCGTCCTGCACGACTGTCACTGCATCCGTAATTTCGCCGACAACGACGTCGCCGTGCCGATCACGGTGCTCGAGGAACTCGACGGCTTCAAGCGGGGCAACGAAGACATCCACTTCCAGGCCCGGGAATTCCTCCGCCAACTCGACGCCCTCACCGGCGACGTGCTCTCCGCGGCCGGCAGCCCGCTCGGAGCGGGACTCGGCTCCATTCGCGTGATCCTCGGCGGCCGACACGACGACCGACTCGCGGAGGCCTTCCTGCAGAACACGCCCGACCACCGCATCCTCGGCACCGCCCTGGCCCTGCGCGACCAGTGGGCCCCGCGGCCCGTGATCCTCGTCTCCAAGGACACGAACCTGCGGATGAAGGCCAAGTCGTTCGGCCTGCCCGCCCAGGACTACACCTCCGACAAGGTTGAGAGCTTCGACAAGCTCTACACCGGCAAGCGGGTGATCGACAACGCGCCCGCGGAGGCCATCGCGCGGTTCTACGCCGATACCAGCGTCGTGCCCGCCGCCGAACTCGGCTTCATCGAGCGGCCGCTGGCCCACGAGAACTTCATCCTGCGCGACGGCAGCCGTTCGGTGCTGGCCACCTACCGCCCCGGTGACAAGTCGTTCGTGCGCGTCGAGAAACCGACCGCCTATGGCATCTCGCCCCGCAACGCCGAACAGTCGTTCGCGCTGCGGGCCCTCTTGAACGACGACATCAAGCTGGTGACGCTCGCCGGCACCGCCGGCACCGGCAAGACGCTCCTGGCCCTGGCCGCGGCGCTCGAACTGCGGCAGCGCTATCGGCAGATCCTGCTCGCACGGCCCGTCGTGCCCCTCTCCAACCGCGACCTCGGCTTCCTGCCGGGAGACATCTCGGAGAAGCTCGATCCCTACATGCAGCCGCTCTACGACAACCTCACCGTGATCCGCCACCAGCTGGGAGACGAGACGACGGCGGCCCAGCAGATCGTGAAGATGCGGGAGTCGGAAAAGCTCCTCGTCACGCCGCTGGCCTACATCCGCGGCCGCAGCCTGCAGCGGATCTTCTTCATCGTGGACGAGGCGCAGAACCTCACGCCCCACGAGGTCAAGACGATCATCACGCGGGCGGGCGAGGGCACGAAGATCGTCTTCACCGGCGACATCAGGCAGATCGACCAGCCCTACCTCGACTCGCTCTCCAACGGCCTGAGCTACCTCATCAACCGGATGATGGGCCAGTCGATCTACGCCCACGTCACGCTGGAAAAAGGGGAGCGATCCGCCCTGGCCGACCTCGCCAGCGAGCTTCTTTGACCGACAGCGCCTGTCCTGTTCGACCGGCCGCTGCCCGCGGGCGGCCCGGCGACCGCCCGAAACCGGCGTAAATCCCGGCAAACAGTGGCCGAAAGCCGCCCGGCCGCAGGCCGTCCGGGGCCCGCGGCGGCTTGTTCCTTGCCCCGCGTGACGGCCCATTCCTACCGTTTGCGGCTCTCGGGAGGGCCGGCCCGCGTCCGGGCAGTCCCTTGTTCATCCCATCCCGAGATTCACAGAGGTACCTA
>JBJTSM010000680.1:0-2522 GCA_046076685.1 Planctomycetia bacterium
TCCTGCCAGCCGCCGGCATACCAGCGGTTGAACGTCTCTTCGGTGGCGGCCGGCAGCGCGCCGGCGAGGCTGCCATCGTCGGGCGGCGTCGGCCGCAGCCGGCCGAGCAGTTCATGCCCCGTCCGCCGATCGACGAGCGAGATCATCTCGCCTCCCTTCCCCGGCAGAAACGCACAGCGGAGTTGGGCGTTCTCGATCACCACCTCCGGCCAGCCACCGCCGGTCGCTCCCGCACCGGCGCGAGCCGCCAAGGCGACCGCGCTGCGACCGATGATCGCGGCAAGCCCGCCGAGCCCAAGCCACGTCGCCCAACAGGTCAGCCAGCCCGTCAACCAACACATGGGGCACATGATCTGCCGCTCCTTCCCGGACGCCTGGAACTGGATTGCTCGTCAGTGGCAACAGCCGCCCACGGCCAGCTTCGGTGGCGACGGTGGCAGATCGTTGGCCGGATTCAAGTCGAAAAAGCCCGAGGGCTTGAGCAGAAATCCGATGTAGGCAGCCGGCATGACGGGATAATCCTCCGGCCTCGGCAGGTGCGTGTGGCCGAAGGTGTACCAGAACACGACATCGGTCGATTCGATCGGCCGGTTCGCCTCCGTCCAGCGGGCGAGCCCGTCGCCGCCGCCGCTCTGATTGGGATAATCGCCGGCCGCAAACCGCTCCGCGGCCTCGAACGGCGTGACCCAGACATGGTGGTCCACGAACCGGGCACGCCTCCGCCACCAGGCATCGGGCGACGCGAACGCCACCGAATTGTCGCCGGGCAGGAACCGATACCCGACCGGCTGTCCCACGGCGTTGCGGCGGGCGGGATTGACGATCTTCCAGGTCCGTGCCGTTTCCAGGCAGAGGTTTGCCTTGGCATCCGCCTCCCGGATGAGCGGTGTCGCCTGCGCGAAGAACGCATTGCCGAACACGTTTTCACCGCCGGGCTCGCCCGAGACGACATCCACCCGCTGCACCGTGTTGGTGACGCCGTCGAGATCGAAATCGAGCCGCACGTTGAAGAAGTGCTGGTGGTTGGGCGCGTAGAGCTGGTCGGCGACGAGCGTGCCGTATTTCGGCGTCACGTCGGGCGGCGCCACGCCCAGCGAGAGCACGCCCGTGAGCTTGAGCTCGAACTGGATGTTGCCATCCTGGTAGAGATACCAGAAGAAGCCGTATTCGTAGTTCTCGACCGTGGCCACCGCGGAGACGACCAGTCGCCGCGACCGCCGCACCTCGGGGGTGCCGAGCCGGCGATCGGTGTGCTTCCAGAGGATGCCGAAATCCTCCTCGTGCATGCAGATCGCGTTTGTGATCGTGAGCGGCTCGCCGCGGCTGGTGGTGAGGTGGGCGTCGAAATACCGGATCAGCCCCAGGCAGTCGCAGCCGAGCGTGAGGCTGTTGGTGCACATGCCCATGCCGTATTCGCCGACGTCGAAGGCGTTCTTGCGACGCTGCGTCTCCGAGGGATCCCCGTAGGGCACGACCATCTCGGTCAATGACGCCCGGTAGAGAATCGAACGGTCCTCGGCGCCGTCCCGGTAGCGGAGATGATGGAGCGTGAGGCCTTCGCGGGCGTTGAAGCCGATGACGAATTTCCAGTTCTGCCAGGCCACCTGGTAGCCGTCGACGGTGAAGCTCGGCCCCTCGGGCTGCGTGATCTCGAGCGACTTGATGTCGCGCCGCTGATCGGGCACGCGCTCGGCCGCGTAGTTGCACTCCCCCGGCGGCAGCGGCCAGCGGCCATGCTCCTCGACGCGGATCACCTCCATCGTGTTGAGATCGACGACGGGGCGGATGCCCTCGAGCGGCCGCGCGTAGCCGTTGTCGGTCGGATCCCTGCGCAGAAAGCAGAGCGGCCGGGCGAGGCGGCGGGTGCGGTCCTCCTCGGAGCCGTAGTTGCCGGCGCTCCAGATGTCGACCATCACGAGGCTCGGGTCGTCGACGCCGTGATGCCGTTTGAGCGCGTCGCGAAACTCGGTGCTCGCGAGCACGGCCGCCTCGCACTCCATCTGCTCGTCGACCGTCATCGTGGGCTGCACGCCGGGCACGTGCCGCCACGAGTCGATGCTGCCGGCGTCGAGGGAAACCACCGCTTCGTGGCAGGCGTTCTCGGCGTTGTCGAAGAGCACGGCGAACGCCCGCCGCGGCGGCTGCGGACCGCCCGCATGCACCACCGCCTTGGGCGGCTCGTGCAGGCTGATGGAAACGAACCGGGTGGTGGGCGTCACCCGCCCGGCGTCGCGCAGCAGATGGACGGCACGTTGCACCTCGGCTGCGGAGAGGGGCTCGAGGGGATGACGAGAAGCGGTGGACATTGGCGGCTCGCTGAAAGGGGTGCATCAGAACGACACGACACGCGAACGTCCGCCAACGTCCGCGGAAGAGCATGACAGCCGGCCACCCCCCCGGGAATGGCCAATCCTGCGGCCGGCATGGCATTTCCTGCGGGTCCGCGAGGCGGCCGGGGCTGCCTCGCGGCCGGCGTCACGGCTTGGCCGCGGGCTGCATCAGGTAGGCGAGCAGGTCGGGCA
>JBJTSM010000681.1:0-13596 GCA_046076685.1 Planctomycetia bacterium
TGCGCCGGTGTGGCCGCTCAAGGGCGTTGCCGGGCCGACGACGAAAGGCAGAGGCGAGACCAAGTCACTCTTGCCCACGGGCGAGGGTGGCTCGTTCGCCCTGCTCGACGGCCAGGGCGATGGCACCCGCTCCTCGTTCACGTATGACACGGCTGTCCATGGCTGGGGATGGCCCTCGACGATGACCGACGGCATGGCGCTCCTGCGGCTCGACGCCGCGGGCAACCGCATATGGCAAAGCGGAGCGAAGGTGGCCCGCTGGCCGCATCCGCGCGGCCAGTTGCACGGCGCCTGGCATCTGGGCCGCGAACTAAAAGGCTGCGTGCCCGTGTTCGACTGGCTGGAGCAGCCCTGCGAGTTTTGGACGACCGACGGTCTCTACGTCGGCGGCCTCTTCGATGGTCGCGATCCGAACGACGGCCGCGATCTGAGCCAGCCCGGCAGCAAGCCCGACCGCCTCCTCACCTGGCATGGCATCAACGGGAAACGAATCGGCCGGAATAACTACGACCAACACTCACCGCTCGCCGCCGACGACTTCCGCACCGGAGGCGAAGCCGCCGAGTTGCCCGATGGCAGCGTCGTCTTCCTTGGCCAAGGCGCGAACAACAATCCCTGCTACCGGATCACCGGCTGGGATGGCTGGGTGCGCCAGACTGGCAAGGTCCAGGTGAGCAAGCCCGCGGTCGCGGCCTCGGGCACGGGCGCTGGCCTCAAGGCTGAGGTGTTCGCGAACCTCGACCTCAGCGGCGCTCCGGCGTTCACCCGCACCGATGAGCGGCTCTGGTTTGGCATCAACAAGCCCTGGCCGAAAGAGACGCCCGAGAAGGATTTCAGCATCCGCTGGACCGGCTTCATCGAGCCGCGGTTCACCGAGGACTACTGCCTGAGCATCTATGCCCGCGGCGAGTTTCGGCTCTGGGTGGATGGCGCTGAGGTCCGCTGGGCCGAGCAGGACTATCCCCGCGACGTCGAGGTGCGAAAGGGGCATTCCGTGCCGCTGCCGCTTCGCGCCGGACAGAAGGTGCCGATCCGCATCGAATACCGCGCGGTGCCGATGAGCCCGAAGGCGCCGCACCCAGGACCGTCATTCCACTTCAACTGGGAAAGCCTGAGCCAGCCCGTGGAGCACGTCCCCACCTCAGCCCTTTCCCCGGAGTGATAAAGAGATGGATAGCTGCCTGTCACCAAATGCGGCGCGACGCGTCACCCCACCGTCTTCCGCCGGGGGCTTTTGGTGGCACCGACGCAACCCGCTCCCCAAAAGCCCCTCGCGGTAGCGAGCGGGATGACGCTGACCACCACCATCCGGCGGGCCGTTGACAATACACAAACTGGCAGTTTCTGCAATCTTCTGTATAGTCGACCGCATGCAGCCCATCAAGCAACTCGCGCACGCCCTACGCCTGTTGGCGGATCGCGAGCATTGCGTTTTTGCCGCTTCGGACTTGGCCGCGGCGGTGCCCGGCTGCGGGCATGTAGCGGGGCTCTTGTCACGAGGCGTGAAGACCGGCCTGCTCAAGCGGGTCTGCCGGGGCATCTACCTCTATCCCGTGCCGGATTATCCGACGGGCCAGCTGCTGTTTCATGCGGCGGCGCGGCTGCGTGCGGGGGAATTCAATTACATCAGCCTGGAAACCGTTCTCAGCGATGCCGGGGTCATCTCGCAGGTGCCGATGAACTGGATCAGCATCATGACCTCCGGTCGCAGCCATGTGGTGGACTGCGGAGACTACGGCCACATCGAATTCGTGCACACGGCCCAACGCCCCGACGACGTGAGCCACGAGCTCACCTACGACCCAGATCGCCGTCTCTGGCGGGCCTCCGTGCGGCAGGCCCTGCGCGACATGAAGGCCACGCGCCGCAGTATGGAACTCGTCGACGAGGAGGCGGCACGTGAGCTTGTTTGACCAACTCGTGAATGAAGCGCTGCGTTCCCGTGCAGATCTCTCCTCACTCCGGCCGGTGGTGGAAAAGGAACTGCTGCATCACGACATCCTGCGCGAAATGAGCGGGGCCGGACTGCTGGCCGGGCTCACGTTCATCGGCGGCACCTGCCTGCGGGCCTGCTACGGTTCCTCGCGGCTCAGCGAAGACCTCGACTTCACCGGTGGAAACCATTTCCGGCGTGGCGATCTGGCCGAACTCGGAAAGGTTCTCACGGAACGCCTGAAAAACCGCTACGCCCTGCCGGTCAGGGTGAGCGAGCCGGTGAAAATCGGAGGCAACGTCTCCACCTGGAAACTCGTCGTCGAGACACGCGCCGGCCAGAAGGATCTGCCGGCCCAGCGAATCAATCTCGATATCTGCGCCATTCCCAGCCACGATCCACGGCCGATGATGCTGCGCAATCTGTATGGGATCGACCTCGGCACTTCGGGACTCATGCTCCAGGCAGAGAGCCGCGAGGAAATCCTCGCCGACAAGATCATCGCGATCGCCTTCCGTGAAAACCGCATCAAGAATCGCGATCTCTGGGACATCGCTTGGCTCACCCAGCAGGGCGTGGAGCTCCCGGCACACCTCGTGCCCTTGAAAATCCAAGACCACAAACGGGAGCCGTCGGCGTTCGTCGCCGCACTCAAGCCCCGACTCGCGGCCCTCCGCGAGGAGCCCGACATGCGCGGGGAGTTCATGAAGGAAATGCGCAGGTTCCTCCCCGCGGCCACCGTGCGCGAGACGATCGAGACAGAGCCGTATTGGAGCTACCTGACCCAGGTCGTGACCGAACTTGGGCGGAAGGCCGTTGCCGCGTTACCGGGCATCGGGCATTGAACCAACCACACCAATGGAATCCAACACGCCAATGATGATCGCAACGCGTCACCCCGCCGGCTCCCGCCGGGGGCTTCGGGTGATATGTGGTGCCTCGCACCTTCTCCTGCTCCTGCTCGCGTGCGTGGCGACCGCGGCGGAGGTCGTGCCGTACACGCTCACGCAACCGGGCAATGTCTCCGCGGCCGTCTATGACGCCGATGGCCGGCTCGTGCGGGAGTTGCTCCACGCCGTGCCGCAGCAGCCCGGCACGCACAGTTTCGTCTGGGACGGCCTCGATCGCGACGGCAATTCACTGCCCGCCGGCGACTACACCTGGAAACTCCTGCAGACGCCGGGGCTCAAGGCGACCTACCTCATGAGCCTCGGCTCGAACTACCCGCCCGGTGACGCATGGAACACCGCCTGCGGGCCCGGCACGCATCATTCACCATTCGGCGTCGCCGTGGACGAGACCGGAACCTACGTCGCGGCCCACACGACGGAAAACATCGAAACCTGCATGCTCAAGATGACGCCCGACGGCGCATCGCGGCTCTGGACCGCGCTGCACCCGCGGCCGTGGGATGGGGCGCTGAGCCTCGCCACGGACGGCGGAAAACTCTTCATGCTCGGGCACACGGCCTGGAGCGACCCACGGATCAAGGTAAAGCTCTCGAAGCAGTGCGTCTTTGTCTACGACCCGGCCACCGGAAAGCTGGCGCCGCAATTTCAGGCAGACTTCGGCACCGGCCCGCAGCCGAACGGGATCGAGGTGCAATGGGACGATGCCAGCAAGGAGATGGACGCCAGCGACATGGACGCCCACGCGGGCGTGCTCGTCGTGGCCTACGAAAAACAAAACGCCCTCCGCTGGTATGACCCCGAGAAGGGCGACCAGCTCGACACAGCGGAGATTTCTGCGCCGGCGGGAATCGCGGTCGGCGCCGACGGCACCGTCTTCGTCAGCACGGGCGACCGGATCGTGAAACTCTCGCGATCAAACAAGACCCCGACCGACTTCGTCACCGGCCTCGACAAGCCGGGGCGGCTCGACGTGGATCACGCCTCCGGCGACGTGCTCGTCTATGAATCGGGCACGCAGCAGATCAAGCGGTTCTCAGCCGCCGGCGTGTTGCGGACCACCTACGGCGCGAAGGGCGGCCGACAGGACGGGCTCTACGACGATGCGGCCAAGCGCAGCTTTGCCGGGTTTGCCGATCTCTGCACGGATGGCAAGGGCGGCTTCTATGTGACCGAGGCCACGGCCGCGCCACGCCGCACCGCCCACTTCGCGGCCGACGGCGCCGTCGTGCGGGAGTGGTATGGCGGCCAACGCTGGGCCCCGCATGCCACGCCCGAGGGCGACGACCCGGGCGTGATGTGGGTGGGCTCGCAGTATGGCACCGTGATGCGGGTGCTCGTGGATTACGACCGCAAATCCTGGGCCGTCCATTCCTGCTACCGCTACACGGGCCTGGCCGACGGCCTCGTGGGCGACAGCTGGAACGAGGCCGGCTACTTCCGTGTCTCCAAGCACGGCGGCGACACCTACCTCGCGCTCGAAAACCTGCCCACGATCCTCAAGGTGGACGAGAAGAACTGGAAGCTCGTGCCCGCCACGGTCTGCGGCAACGTGGGGCACGCCCCGGCATTCCTCAAGGAGTGGGCCGGGAAACATGGCTCATACCAGTGGAACGACGCCGACGGCGATGGCCGGCCGCAGCAGGCGGAGGTGACCTTCTACGACGATGGCGGCATTGCCAGCGGCTTCATGCCGTTCACCGCCGCCGACTTCACCTGCTACACGGCGACCGGCCAATACATTGGTAGCCGCTGCGTCAATCGCTTCCCAGTGACCAGTTGGAACGACGTCGGCAGCCCGATCTACGGGACGATGCCGCGAGGCGAACGGTTTGCCACGATGCCGCAGCGGTTTGATCCCGGCCACTTCGCCGACCCCCGCTGGGCGGTCTTCATGGGGCAGGATCCGAAGAGCGGCGCGTTCTATGCCGCCATCAACGACTGGACCACCGGATGGTGTTCGTCGGCCGACTCTTTTCTGCAGCAGTGGTCGGCCACCGGCCAGCCGCGTTGGACGGTGGATCAGATTCGTCACAACCTGCGGGGCATCGCGGGCACGGCCCACGACTGCGTGGTCGCCATCGACGTGAACGGCGGGTGGAACATGGCCAACCTCGCCGTCACCTATGTGTGGGATCAGGACGGACTGTATGTCGGCGGCCTCATGGATGCGCCCCACCTCGACGGTATCGCCAAACACTGGTATCAGCTCGGCGGCGAATTCTGCCACGCCTCCGTGGCGATGCTGCCCGACGGCGACGTGCTCTTCTTCGGCAACTGGGAAAACGAGATGCGGGTCTACCGCGTCTCCGGCTGGAAGGGCTGGCAGCGGCAGTCGGGCCTGATCCACCTCGCGAAACCCGCGGCCGCACACACCGGCCAGGGGCTCACGGCCGTCGCATTCAAGGATGCCGCGATGACGACGCCGCGGAAGGTGGTGGTGACCCCGGGCATCGACTTCTCCTGGAGCGAGAAGAAGCCCGCGCCCGCCGCGATTCAGTGGACCGGCACGCTGCTGCCCGCATACGGCCCGGCCTACACGGGGCCGTGGAGCGAGCAAGCCGACAAGGATGCCTTCGACGGCGCCGCCCGCGGATCCCGCGACAACAATGCCAGCGTCGTCTTCCGCTTTCGCGGCACGTCGATCCGCGTCGTGGGCAAGACCGGCCCGAACGGCGGCTTTGCCGACATCGCCCTCGATGGTGAGCCGCAGCCGCAATTCGATGCCTACAGCCCGGAGGTGAAACGCGACGTCGTGCTCTTTGAGAAGGACGGCTTGCCCGCCGGGGACCACGAGGTGAGCGTGACGGTCGTGGGCTGGTATGGAAAGCCGCGGAACAAGGCGTCGAGCGATTCGTGGGTGCACGTCGACAAATTCGTCGTGGATGGCAAAGACTTCGACGACGCGGGCCTGCCGCACACGTTCACCGCGTCGGCCGACGGCACGCTCGCGCTCCTCGTCAATCGCGCGGCCGTGCTCGAGCAGAAGGAGGCGAGACCCACGCGAGAGGAGATCACCGGCAAGCCGATCAAGCTGCCGCGCCGCCGCATCCCGATCACGCTCACCCACACCGATGGCCACGACGGCGACGGCATCAGGCTCGAGTGGTCAACCCCGCTCACGCCCCGCCAGCCGATCCCCGCGGCGAGCCTGTTTCCGTAGGAACGGGCAATTGGGCGCAGGCGTTGTTGGGTATGGATCGCGTCATCCCCCGGCTTCCGCCGAGTGCTTTTGGGGGATGGGGGGCAGGCGGTTCGTGGGATGTGGGCGGGAATCGCTAAACTACCATGGAGGTGGTGGCTGCGGCCGCCCGTTCCCCGCAAGGAGATGCTGCGTGTCAGTCGCCCGCTTTCGTCGACCCGGTTTCCTGCCCATGCTCGCGGCGATCGCGCTGGCCGGGCTATCCGCACCCGCTGCCCCGCCGCAGGCACCGCCCCCGCCGCTCGTGTCGTCGGTCGGCCGCGATCTCATCGACCTGCCGCACTGCCAGACGGTGCACGACGGTCGCGCGACGCCGGCGGACCAGGCGGCGGTCGGGGCCGCGCTCGGCATGCCGGCCCCGGCCGGCCAGGCGAAGCGGTGGTCGGCAGGCAAGGTGACCGGTAAGGACGGCTCGGGGGAATCGGTCGACGGCGAACGCTTCGACTACGTGATCGCTTTCAAGAAGCCGGTCGAGATCGGCTCGGTGATCACGTCGCTCGGCACGCTCAAGGTGCTCAAGCCCGACGCCCCCTATCCGCCCGATCCCGCCAATGACGAGCAGTGGACGAGCGTGACGGTGCCCGCCGCATCGGGGCCGCGGCTGGCCACGCTCGACGCGGCCGTCGCCACGCGGGCCGTGCTCTTCTCCGAGGTGCGCCGCAGCGGCGTGTCGTCGCTCGGCTTCGTGCGGCTCTTCACAAAACGATTCGGCAACGTCGCGCTCCTGGCCGGCGCGCGGGCCCGCAGCGAGTAGGCGGCGCCCGACAGCTTCGGCGGCGGCGCCTTTCCCGCGATCGCACCGCTCGCCGGCGAAGGCTCCTGGCAGAGCGCGGGCGTGAGTGGCTCGGGCACGATCAACGCCCCGCCCGTCAGCGATCTTCACCCGCAGTGGTATGGAATCGGCTGGAACGAACCGCGGCTGCTCACGGGCCTCTTCCTCGACGACACGATCGGCGAACTCAAGATCGACACGTTCACCGGGCCCGACACCGCGCCGGCCGTCGCGGGCGTGGGCGAGGAATGGACGCGGCTGAAGCTCGCCCAGTATCGGATGGCCGATCGCTCGGGCGAAGGCCAGGGGCGGTGGATCGAGTTTGCCGAGCCGCTGCGCACCCGCGGCCTGCGGCTCTGGATCACGAAGATCCGCGACATACGCGACGTGCCGAAGTCGGTCGCCCAGATCGATTCGCTCCTCGCGCTCGAGGATCTCGGCGCCGACGGCCGGGCCCCCGCGCGGCTCGCGGCACGTCGCCCCGACTATTCCATCGCCTACGACGCCCCGCAGGAGGGCCTGCTCACGCTCGTGGTGGACGACGCCGCGGGCCGACGGGTGCGTAACCTCGTGGCCCGCACGCCCCGACCGGCCGGCAAACAGCAAGAGCCCTGGGATCTGACCGACGAGAATGGCCGGATCGTGCCGCCGGGCACCTACCGCATGAAGGGGATCACCGCGCCGCCGCTCGAACTGCGGTATGAGATGACGACCTATCCGAACGTCACGCTCCACCATCCCGACAACTCCGCCTGGCTCAACGGCCCCGCGGGGCCCGGCGGCTGGCTGGCCGACCATTCGGCGCCCCTGACGGCCTGCACCGCCGGCGACCATCTTTTCTTCGGCTCGCCCGTGCCGGAGAGCGGTGTGGGCTTCGCGGCCTGCGATCTCACAGGCAAAAAACTCTGGGGGATCCACTCCTTCGACGCCTGGTCGGCCGGCACGAGCATGGCCACCGACGGCACGACCGTGTTCGTGGAGCATGCGGGCGCGGGCCACTACGGCTCCGCCGACGCGGGGGCCGATCGCGTGTGGGGCGTGAATATCGCCGACCATGCGATCCGCCGCGTGATGATGGCGACGAGCACGTCGGAGCGACTCCGCGGCATCCGGGGCATGGCCGCCCGCGACGGCAAGCTCGTGCTCGCGATCTCCGCCACAGAAAACCGGCTCGGCACCTCCTGCGACTGGTCGGCCGTCGATCTCGCCCACTGCCGCCCAGGCTACAAGCCCGCCGTGAAGCCGAAGGTGCCCTACGAGATCGTGCCCGACTCGCAGGGGGATTTCCTGCGGCTCTTCCGGCTGAAGGGCGATCCGCCGGGCTACGGCCATGCCAACGGCGGGCTCATCTGGCTCGAATCGACGAGCGGCCCGGAGCAGCGGCAGCACATCATGCTCACGTTCACGAAGCCCGTGCCGATCGGCAGCTGCGTGTTTCCGGTGCCGGAGAAGGCCGACTATCGCGTGAAGCTCAGCGTGCTCAAGCCCGAAGCGGCCTTCCCGCCGAAGCCTTCGCAGCGGGATCGCTGGATCGATTTCGAACGGCAGGCCGTGAGCGGCTGGGACGTCGCCATCGCGCCGCTGGGCACCGAAACGCGGGCCCTGCTCGTCACCTTCTATAAGGGAGAAGACGACGAACTCTCCGACGTGCTCGACGCCGAAGACGAGGCCGAGCCCGATGCGCCGTCGCTCGACGTGGGCGGCCTCGATGGCGGCGCCGATGTGCTCGCCGGGCCGTCGGCCGCGGGCCGCAAGGCCGGCGCCTGGACGGGCCGGCTCGAGGGCATGCGGATCCTGCGGCGGCGGTTCGCGAATCTCCGCGAGCAGGCGACCGTGCGGGTGAACTCGGGCGCGGTGGGCAGCGACGGCGTGTGGGTCGCCAAGCCGAAGGAGCCGCTCTCGACCGCGGCGCCCGCGATCTACGCGCTCGAATGGAAGGCGCCGCAGACGATGCGGGGGGTGGCGATCAAGGAGGTGGACGGCGAGGTCACGGAGATCGACGCCTGGACCGGCCCGGCCGACGGCCCGATCGACATCGAGGCCACCGAGCACTGGGAGAAGGTGGGCCGGCACATCCCGCGGCGGCGGATGCAGCATCCCAATTTCGCCGGCCACAACGCGCTGGCCCGCTACATGGACGACACGGTGGACTTCGGTCGCGACGTTACGACGCGGGCGATCCGGCTGCGGGTCGTGTCGCAGTGGAAGACAAACACCCGCGAGGGGAGTTGCGCGAAGGACGAGCTCGGGCTCGACCCGATGCGGTGCCGCGTGTTCGGCGTCGCACCGCTCCAGGCCCTCGGCGGTGAAGCCCCGGTCTCCCCGCTGCTCGCGGAGCGGCTGGAGATCGTGGACGGCGCGAGCGGCAAGGTGACGCAGGAGATCGCGATACAAAAGCCGTCGTATCCGGCTTTCGCCCCCGACGGCACGCTCTACGCCGTGTCCGACGGCCGTGTCGTTCGCGTCGCGCTCGACGGCGGCAGCCATGTGCCCGTGGCCGAGGGCGTGAAGGAGCCCGGGCCGATCGCGTTTGGACCGGAGGGCAATCTCCATGTCTACGACGCCGCCCCCGATCGCCGCGTGGTCGAGGTCTTCGATCCGGCGGGCAAGGCCCTCCGCACCGTGGGCGAGCCGGGCGGGCATGCAATCGGCCCCTGGAATCCAATGCGGTTGGCCGAGGTGACGGCGCTGGCCGTCGATCGCGAAGGAAAACTCTGGGTCGTCGAAAACAGTCACTCCCCGAAGCGGATCGCGTGCTTCAGCCCCGAGGGGAAGTTTCTGCGGGAATATCTCGGGCCCACGAAATACGGCAGCGGCGGCGTGGTCGATCCCGGCGACAAGACGCGGATGTTTTACGGCCCGCTCGAATTCGCGATCGACTGGAAGACCGGGGCGACGGCGCTCAAGAACCTCACCTCCTCCGGCGGCCTGCCGGCCGGCGAGGTGCCGATCCGGATCGACGGCCGCACCTATCTCGTCACGCGGCCCACGGGCACGTATCAGCAGCAGTGCGCGTTCGTGCACCTCTATGAGAAAGACCGGCTGCGGCCGGTGGCGGCGATCGGCCGGGGCGACGCCTTCCCGCCGCTGACGGCGCCGGAATTCATGCGAGCCCTCGGCGGCAAGGTGCCGGCGGAGTTTCAGTTTATCTGGACCGACGCGAGCGGCGACGGCATCGTGCAGGTGGAGGAATGCCGGTTCGAGCCGCTCGAGATCGGCAGCCTTTCCGACTTCGACCGCGGCCTCAACATCAACGCCGGCGCGACCGCCTTCGAGGTGGTGCGGTTCCTGCCGAACGGCACGCCCGAATACGCGAAGAAAAAATATCCGCTGCCGGTCGATCCACGGGGCGAGGCCGTCTATCGCCTCTTCAACGGGAATTTCTATCGCTTCGGCGACGGCCCGAAGAAGCCCGATGCCGCGTTCTCACCCGACGGCACGCTGCTTTGGAGCTATGCCAACGAGGGCGCGAGCGTGGGGCCGGATCGCAGCTGCGGGCCGCTCACGCCGGCGCAGGTCGTCTGCCAGTTCGGCCTCGCGGGCCACGACGTGGCGGGCTCGGGCGACCTCGGCGAATTCTTCGTGATGAACACGAACTTCGGCGGCTGGAACATCTGGACGTCCGACGGCCTGCTCGCCGGGCAGCTCTTTCGCGACCTGCGGGATCCGAAACGGGTGTCGTGGAGCATGCGGGAGCACGACCGCGGCATGCGGCTCGACGACGTCACGACCGGGCAGGAGCATTTCGATGGCTGGTTCTGCCGCTCCACGGAGGATGGCCGGTATTACGCCGTCGCCGGGCACAACCATGCGAGCGTGGTCGAGGTCGTGGGCATGGATCGCTTCCGCCGGTTCGGTGGCGAGATCACGGTCACGGAGGAAGACGTGGCGCGGGCCCGCAAGCGGAACGCCGATCTCGTCGCCTTCAACGCGGCCCGCGAGCCGCGGGTGATCGACATCCCGGCGGTCGAGGCCGCGGCGCAGGCGCGGCCGTGGGCCACGCTTCCGGTGGCGCGGCAGGCGGCCGACCCGCTCGCGCCGGAGCGGCAGGTCTCGTTTCAGGCCTGCCACGACAAGCACAATCTCTACCTGCGGTACGACGTCCGCGGGGCGGGCCCCTTCAAAAACACGGGCGACCAGTGGGACCGGCTCTTCAAGTCGGGCGGCTGCGTCGATCTGATGCTCGGCCTCGGGGCGGCGGCCGATCCGCTTCGCCGCGCACCGGAGGCGGGGGACAAGCGGGTGCTCGTGGCGCCGCTCTCGGGCAAGCCGACGGTGGTGCTCTACGACGCGGAGGTGCCCGGCACGAAGCCGGCCGACCGCTGGGAGGTGGTGAGCCCCACGGGGCGGACCGAATTCGACCGGGTGCGGCGGATCGAGAAGGCGGCTGTGTCGGTGGAGCCGTCGTCCGGCGGCTACGCGGTGGAGGTGACGCTGCCGCTCGTGGAGATCGGCCTCGTGCCGAAGCCGGGCAGCCGCGTGAAGCTCGACTGGGGCGTGCTCGAGACCGACGCCGAAGGTTCGGCGGTGCTCGCCCGCTCGTATTGGTCGAACACGAGCACCTCCACGCTGGCCGACGCGCCGACGGAGGCGCGGCTCGAGCCGAATCTCTGGGGCCACGCAATCTTCCCCGGCGCCGACGGCCTCGGGCCCCGTCCTCCTGATGCCTCGAAGCTCCTCGACCCGAACGCCGGCGCAGCCGACGACTTCGACCTCGAGGGGGAATGATCGCGCGTAAAGGAAGCCTGGAAAAACCATCATCGGTCGGGGCTATACTGGGATGATTGGCCGGTCACGCCGGTCACGCCGGTGACGCCAGACGGTCATGCCCGTTGGAACCCTCAGGAGCCCGCCCGATGCCCACCCGACCAGACTTCCCGCTTTCCATCGGCACCTCCACGTGCCGCCGCGGTTTCCTCGGCACCACCGGCCGGGTCGCCGCGGCCACGTCGCTTGCCGCCCTCGCCGGCTCCACGCCCGCCGTCCATGCGGCCGGCAGCGACGAGATCCGGATCGCGCTCATCGGCTGCGGCGGCCGGGGGGGTGGCGCGGCGTCCGACGCGCTCTCCGTGCCGGGGGCGAATATCAAGCTCGTCGCGATGGCCGATCTCTTCCTCGACTCGATCTCCTCCCGCCGCCGCAGCCTGGGCGAGCAGTTCAAGGAGCGGGTGGATGTGCCCGAGGAGCGGTGCTTCGTGGGCATCAATGCCTACAAGGCCGCGATCGACAGCCTCCGGCCGGGCGACATCGCCATCTGCGCCACGCCGGTCGGCTTCCGCGCGGCCCACTTCGCGTATGCCATCGAGAAGGGCGTGCACGCGTTTCTCGAGAAGCCGATCTCGATCGACGGCGCCAGCACGAAGCGGATCATCGAACTGGCCGCCAAGGCCGACGCCAAGAAGCTGAAGGTCGGCGTGGGGCTGATGTGCCGCCACAGCGAGGCCCGCCGCCAGCTCTTCGACCGCCTGCAAAACGGCGAGGCGGGCGACCTGATCGCCTTCCACGGCTACCGCGAGCACGGGCCGGTGCAGCCGATGGATCTCTATCCCGGCCCGCCCGAGGGCATGAGCGAGCTTTTCTGGCAGGCGAAGCGTTTCCACAGTTTTCTGTGGGCCAGCGGCGGCGTGTTCAGCGACTTCTACGTGCACCACGTCGACGAGGTCTGCTGGATGAAGAACGCCTGGCCCGTGAAGGTCGAGGCGATCGGCGGCCGGCACTTCCGCGGCAAGCTCGACGACCAGAACTTCGACAGCTACGGCGTGGAATACACGTTCGCCGACGGCACGAAGTTTTTCTATTCGGGCCGCACGATGAAAGACTGCGAGCAGAAGTTCGGCGTCTTTGGCCAGGGCTCGAAGGGGGCGTTCACGATCTCGGGCAGCGGCCATTCCCCCGCGAAGTCGACGATCTACAAGGGCCAGGAGATGTCCAAGGACAACATCCTCTGGACCGCCGAGCAGCCGGAGAAGAGCCCCTACCGCCTGGAATGGGAGCATCTTGTGGCGGCGATCAACTCGGGCGAGAGCTACAACGAGGCGGTTCGCGGGGCGGAGGCGAGCCTCGTCACCGCGATGGGGCGGTTCGCCGCGCACACGGGCCGCACGGTCACCTACGAGGAGATGCTGAACAGCCCCGACGATCTCACCGCGGGCGTCGCCGAGCTGACCGACGATTCTCCCGCCCCGCTCCAGCGGAACGCCGACGGCCTCTACCCGGTGCCGATGCCGGGCCGCTTCAAGTACGAATTCCGCAGCTAACGGAAAAAGGAAGATTCCGCTTTCTCGATACAAGCCCGCGGCGCGAGCCGGGGGATCGGGCAACGGTTGGTACGCCATCCCGTCGCTAGCGCTCAGGGCTTGTATAACGCATACAAGCCCCCGGCGCGAGCCGGGGGATCGGGCAACGGTTGGTGCGCCATCCCGTCGCTTGCGCTCAGGGCTTGTATGGCGCATACAAGCCCCCGGCGCGAGCCGGGGGATCGGGCAACGGTTGGTACGCCATCCCGTCGCTTGCGCTCAGGGCTTGTATGGCGCATACAAGCCCCCGGCACGAGCCGGGGGATCGGCGGCATGGACGGCGTGGCGGCCTGCATCCTGCTTTCTCAGGATGCAGGGGGCTGCGGGTCGGCATACGATCTGGTGCACCGGGCACCGTCACGTTCAGCGCCGTCTCGCGAGTCTGATGAAAAACCTTTTTCTCTCCATGCTCGTCGGCCTGCTCGCCGTGGTGTGCTCCGCACAGGCGACCGCCGCCGATGGGCCGGTCGTCCGGGCGGCGATCC
>JBJTSM010000682.1:0-2386 GCA_046076685.1 Planctomycetia bacterium
AGATCACCGGCGTGGCGACGCAGTAGGGCAGATTGGCCACCAGCCGGAAGCGGCCGGTTGGGTGCCCGGCGCAGGCCTCCTCGATGGCGGCCAGCACTTCCGGAGCGAAGCGGTGCTTCCCGGCCAGCACGTCCCCCTCGACGAGCACGACGCGGTCGGCCAGGCCGCCGTGGGAATCGTCGAGCGAAATCAGCCGTTCACGGGCCAGCTGCGCGAGGCGGGGATCGATCTCGCAGGTGACCACCCGGCCGGCGGCGCGGGCCAGCCGCTCCGTGAGGGCCCCGGTGCCGGTGCCCACCTCCAGCACGACGTCGGCCGGCAGGATGCCCGCCGACCGCTCGAGCAGATCGAGCAGGTTCAGGTCGACCAGGAAATTCTGGCCGTAGCGGGCGTCGATCGTAAAGCCGACCTGGGCGAACAGCTGCTTGAGGTAGGCCGTGGTCTGCCGGGCCGGTTGGGGATGGCCCTGGGGCGCGCCGGGGTCCGCGACGGTCATCGGGTCGCCTCCATCCAGCGGGCCACGTACTTGAAAAGCAGGTCGGTCTCGAGGTTGACCACATCCCCTTCCGCGAGCCCTCCCAGGGTCGTGCAGGCGAGCGTGTGCGGAATCAGTGCCACGCTGAACCAGGCCGCGGTCACGTCCACGAGCGTCAGGCTCACGCCATCGATCGCCACCGACCCCTTCGACGCCATCTGGCCGAGCAGGGCAGGGGAGGCCGAAAACCGGCAGGTGACCCAGTCGCCCTCCTGCGCGCGGAACTCGAGGCGGCCCGGCCCGTCGACGTGGCCCGTGACCAGATGGCCACCCAGCCGGTCGGAGAGGCGGAGCGAACGCTCGAGATTCACGCGGCCGCCGGCCGCCAGCCGCCCCAGCGACGTCCGAGCGAGCGTCTCCGGGCCGAGCTGAAATTCCAGCCTGGGCCCGTCGATCCTCACGACCGACAGGCAGCAGCCGCTCGTGCAGATGCTCTCGCCGAGCTGCGCCTCGCGGGCGATTTCCGCAGCCTCGACGACCAAGCGGACGCCCGGTGGCTCCGCCACCACGGCGGTCACGCGACCGAGGGCTTCGACAAGTCCTGTGAACATGGGCGGCGCTCGAAATGGGGAGGGGCGAGGGCTGGGCGGAAGGGAAGGGGGTGCCGAGGGGCGGGGAGCCGGTGGCCTTGCGTGTCGGGCCGCCGCTGGCACAATTGCCGCGGTTCTCCGACGACTTTCCACGATACCCACCCGCCTCTCACCCCGGAAGGTGCCCCCCGCCATGTCCACGATCGTCGACATCCATGCCCGCCAGATTCTCGACAGCCGCGGCAACCCCACGATCGAGGTCGACGTCAGCCTCGCCGACGGCGCGTTCGGCCGGGCGGCCGTCCCGTCGGGCGCGAGCACCGGGGCCCACGAGGCATGGGAGAAACGCGACGGCGACAAGGGTGTGTACCTCGGCAAGGGCGTGCTCGAGGCCGTGGAGAACGTCAACACGCGGATCGCGGAGGAACTGGAGGGCTGCGACGCCCTCGACCAGACGACGGTCGACGAACTGATGCTGGAACTCGACGGCACGCCCAACAAGAAGAACCTCGGGGCCAACGCGATCCTCGGCGTCTCGATGGCCGTGGCCCATGCGGCGGCCGAGCACTGCGGCGTGCCGCTCTACCGCTACCTCGGCGGCACGACCGCCCGCCTGCTGCCGGCCCCGATGATGAACATCATCAACGGCGGCGCCCACGCCGACAATCCGCTCGACGTGCAGGAGTTCATGGTGATGCCGTTGGGCTTCGACACCTTCGACGACGCCCTCCGCGCGGGCGTCGAGACCTTCCACGCCCTCAAAAAAGTGCTCAAGGACAAGAAGCTCGCCACGGCCGTGGGCGATGAGGGGGGCTTCGCCCCGCACATCGGCACCTGCGCCGAGGCGCTCGAGGTGATCCTCGCCGCGATCTCCAACGCCGGCTACAAGCCGGGCAAGGAGATGTTCATCGCGCTCGACGTCGCCGCGACCGAACTCTACGACTCGAAGACGGGCACCTACACGATCGAGGGCAAGTCGCTCGACTCCGCCGGCATGGTCGATTTCTTCGCCGACCTTGCCGGCCGGTATCCGATCGTGTCGATCGAGGACGGCTGCTCCGAGGACGACTGGAAGGGCTGGAAGCTGATCAGCGAGAAGCTCGGCGGGAAGGTGCAGCTGGTCGGCGACGACCTCTTCGTGACCAACTCCGAGCGGCTCGGCCGCGGCATCTCGGAGGGGGTCGCCAACAGCATCCTCGTGAAGGTCAACCAGATCGGCACGCTCACCGAGACGATCGCCGCCGTGTCGCTCGCCCACCGCTCGGGCTACACGTCGATCGCGAGCCATCGCAGCGGCGAGACCGAGGACGCCACGATCGCC
>JBJTSM010000683.1:0-5037 GCA_046076685.1 Planctomycetia bacterium
GCACGGCCATCCAGACGCAGTTCGTGGTGGCTTTTTGACGATACGCGACGGCTTGATCCCCGGGCTTGATCCCCGGGCTTGCGCCCGGGGCTTTTATGACGGCTTGATCCCCGGGCTTGCGCCCGGGGCTTTTATGAAAGCCCTAAGCGCAAGCGCCGGGATGGTGTCCAAAAAACGCCCAGCCGGTCGCTTGATCCCCGGGCTTGCGCCCGGGGCTTTTATGACGGCTCGATCCCCGGGCTTGCGCCGGGGGCTTTTATGAAAGCCCGAAGCGCAAGCGCCGGGATGGGCCCTGCGCACGGCCCCCGCCCCCCACAACGCCCCCCAAAACGGCACCACCGCGGTTTTGGATTACGCTAGTTCCCGATGCACACCGCCCGGGCAATCTGGTCGATCCTCCTGCCGCACGAACGCCGCGCGGCCTGCGGGCTCGTCGCGCTGATGCTCGTCGGCATGCTGCTCGAAATGCTGAGCATCGGCCTCGTCGTGCCCGCACTGGCCTTCACCACGGGCGGCGGCGTGGCCTCGCCCGCGGTCGCCCGCTGGCGCGAGTGGCTGGGCGACCCGTCGCCCAACCGGCTCATGCTGCTCGTGCTCGTCGCCATGCTCGGCGTCTACGCCGTGAAGTCGGCGTTCCTCCTGTTCGCGGCCTCTTGCCAGACGCGGTTCATCACGTCGGTCCAGGCCAGCACCAGCCGCCGGCTGTTCGCCACCTATCTGGCGCAGCCGTGGACCTTCCATCTCCAGCGCAACTCGACCCAGCTGATGCACACCATCAGCGAGGCCCAGGCGTTTTCCCACATCTGCACGATGCTCATCATGGTGGTCTCCGAAAGTTTGGTGCTGATCGGCCTCGTGGCGCTGCTGCTCTGGTTCGAGCCCACCGGCGCGATCGTCGTGGCGGCCACGCTCGGCGCCGCGGCGTGTCTCTTCAACGCCGTGGCGCGGCCACGGGCCCGGCAATGGGGCACGAGCCGCCTCCATCACTCGCAAAAGTTCACGCAGCACATGCAGCAGGGGCTCCAGGGTGCGAAGGACGTGAAGATTCGCGGCTGCGAGGGGGAGTTCGTCCGGCAGTTCCGCGTCCACACCGACGCCATGGCGCGGATGGGGGCGCGGCAGTCGCTCATCGAGCAGATACCGCGGCTCTGGTTCGAACTGCTGGCGGTCGCCTCGCTCCTGCTGCTCACGGCGGTGATGGTGTGGCAGGGCAGGCCGTCGACCGTGCTCGTCCCGATGCTGGGCCTGTTTGCGACCGTGGCGTTTCGCATGCTGCCGTCCGTGAACCACATGACGGCGGCCATCCAGAAGCTGCGGTTCTCCGAAACCATGATCGACAGGCTGGCGGCGGAACTGTCCCTCCCCGCAGCGGTCCCGCCCGCCGGCCCCGTGCAGCCGCTGCGGTTTCGCGAGGCGATCGCGCTCGAGGCGGTCTCCTACCGCTACCCGCGCAGCGACCAGACGGTGCTCGACTCGGTGAGCCTCACCATCCCGCATGGCGGCTCCGTGGGGTTCGTGGGGGGCAGCGGCGCGGGGAAAAGCACGCTCGTCGACGTGATCCTCGGCCTCCTGCCGCCGACCGCCGGCCGCGTGGCCGTCGACGGCGTCGACATCCAGGCCAACCTCCGCGGCTGGCAGGATCGGGTCGGCTACGTCTCGCAGACGATCTACCTGTGCGACGATTCGATCCGCCGCAACGTGGCGTTCGGCGTGCCGGAAGAAGCGATCGACGAACAGGCCGTCCGCCGGGCCCTGGCGGCGGCCCGGCTCGACGCCTTCGTGGACGGCCTGCCCGACGGGGCCGACACCCGCGTCGGCGAACGGGGCGTGCGGCTGTCGGGCGGCCAGCGGCAGCGGATCGGCATCGCGCGGGCGCTCTACCACGATCCGCAGGTGCTCGTGCTCGACGAGGCCACCAGCGCCCTCGACACCGAGACCGAGCAGGAGGTGATGGCCGCCGTCAACGCCCTCCACGGCACGAAGACCCTGATCATCGTCGCCCACAGGCTCTCGACCGTCTCCGACTGCGACCGGCTCTACCGGCTCGACGGGGGCCGCGTCGTCGCCTCCGGCACGGTCGCCGAGGTCATTCCCGGCTGAGCTCCGGCGGTCCGGCCGGGCCGCTTCGGGCTTTTCCGGCCCAAAAACGGCCGTTTCCTGTTCGGCCGGGCTTGGTAGGATTGGGGGTTTCTTATTCGCCCCGTCCCACCTCCGTCTCCGCCAAGGATCGGTCCGCCCGTGCCCACGAGCCCCGCCATTTCCAAAGTGCAGCAGAAGGCCATCCAGAAGGCCGACACGCTGATCGAAGCCCTGGGGTGGATCCGCAAGTTTCGCGACACCACCACCGTCATCAAACTCGGGGGCAGCGTCGTGGAACACCCCGACTCCCTCCGCCACCTGCTGCTCGACATCGTCTTCATGTCGACGCTCGGCATGCGGATCGTGGTGGTGCATGGCGGCGGCAAGGCGATCAGCCGCGCCATGGACAAGGCGGGCATCGAGCCGCGGTTCGTCCAGGGCCGTCGCTACACCGACCAGGCCACGCTCGACATCGTCGAGAAGGTGCTCGCCACCGAACTCAACCACGAGCTGACCGCGAAGATCGAGGAATACGGCGGCCGCGCCATGTCGCTCAACTTCCTCTCGACCAACGTGCTCTTCGGCGAGAAGCTCACGCTCGAGGGTCCGGAAGGCGGTCCGCTCGATCTCGGCCACGTGGGCGAGGTCACGCGGGTCGACCGGCTCACGATCGACAACCTCACCTACGCCGGCCAGGTGCCGGTGATCCCGTCGATGGCGATCACGGCCGACGGCGAGAAGCTCAACGTCAACGCCGACACCGCGGCGACCGCGGTGGCCGCGGCGATCGGCGCCGAGAAGCTCGTGGTGCTCAGCGACATCCCGGGCGTGCTGCGCGACGTGAACGACCCCGAAAGTCTCATCCACTCGCTCACGGCCACGGAGGCCCGCCGCCTGATCAACGACGGCACGATCTCCTCGGGCATGATTCCAAAGATCGAGGGCTGCCTCACCACGCTCGAGCAGGGCGTGAAGAAGATCCACATCATCGACGGGCGGCTGCGGCACTCGCTCCTGCTCGAGCTCTACACCACCAGCGGCGTCGGCACGGAACTGGTCCGCGACGACGCCGTCAACCTTTCCGCCCGGGCGGCGCCCGCGGCGGCGGCCTCCGGCCGCTAGGACCTCGGGCGGCCCGGCCGCCCACCCGTTTCGTTTTCCGCCCCCGCCCCCTTTTCCGGAGCCACCCATGGCCACGATCGACGCCTCTCCCGTTTCGTCGGGTGCCCACGCGATTGGAGCCAAGACGCAGGCGGTCGTCGACGTGTTCGACCGCTACGTCGTCCCCAACTACAAGCGGTTTCCGGTCTGCCTCGTCCGTGGGGCGGGCTCGAAGGTGTGGGATGCCGAGGGCAACGAATACCTCGACCTCTTTCCCGGCTGGGGCTGCAACCTCCTCGGCCACTGCCCGGAGCCGGTCGTGCGGGCGGTGCAGGAGCAGGTCGCGAAGCTGATCCATGTGCCCAACACCTGGTACACCGAGCCGCAGGGGGAGTGGGCGCAGCTTCTCTCCGAACGGTCGTTCGGCGGCCAGGCCTTCTTCTGCAACTCGGGCACCGAGGCCAACGAGGCCGCCATCAAGCTCGTGCGGCTCCGCACCGACGGCAAGCGCTACAAGATCGTCACGTTCAAGGGTGGCTTCCACGGGCGGACGATGGGGAGCGTGTCGGCCACCGCCCAGCCGAAATACCACGAGGGCCTCGGGCCGATGGTGGCCGGGTTTCAATACGCGCCGCACGGCGACCTGGAAGCCGTCGAGAAGCTGATCGACGAGCACACCGGCGGCATCCTCGTGGAGCCGATCCTCGGCGAAGGGGGCGTCGTGCCCGCGCCGGCTGGATTCCTGCAGGGGCTGCGGCGGATCGCCGACGAGCGCGACCTGCTCCTCGTGTTCGACGAGGTGCAGTGCGGCTGCGGCCGGACGGGCAAGTGGTTCGGCTACCAGCATTTCGGCGTGACGCCCGACGTGATCACGCTGGCCAAGAGCCTCTGCGCCGGGATCGCCGGCGGCGCGATGCTCACCACCGTCGACCTCGCGAAGCACCTGCGGCCGGGCATGCACGCAGCGACGTTCGGGGGCAACCCGATCGCGGCCGCCGCCGGCATCGCCGCGCTCGAGATGATCGACCGCGAGCACCTGCTCGACCACGTGGAGCGGATCGCCGGCATCTTCCGGGAACGGCTCGAGGAGCTGAAGGCCCGCTGCGACGTGGTCCGCGACGTGCGGGTGTTCGGCATGATGATCGGGGTGGAGCTGTCGATCGACGGTGCGGCGGTCGTGCAGTCGTGCCTCGAGAAAAACCTGCTCGTCAACTGCACGCAGGGCCGCGTGATCCGGCTCCTGCCGGCGATGACGCTCTCGGAGGCCGAGGTCAACGAGGGCTGCGACCGGCTGTCGGAGGCCATCGTCGAGGTCGCCTCCCGTTCCTGATTCCCCGCTCCAGACACCGTTTTTGCCACATCCGTCCCATGCGCCACCTGATCGTTCCCGAGGATCTGAACGCCCACGAGATTGAGGCCGTGTTCGCGGTCTCCCGTGATCTCGAGGAGAAATACGACGCGGGCCGTCGCGACGCGCTCCTGCCGGGCCGCGTGCTGGGGCTCGTGTTCGAGAAGCCGAGCCTGCGCACGCGGGTGAGCTTCGAGGCGGCGATGGTGCACCTCGGGGGATCGAGCATCTTCCTCGGGGAGGACGCCGGCTTCTCGTCGTCGCGGGAGAGCATCGCCGACTTCGGCCGCGTGCTGAGCGAATACGTCGACGTGATCGTCTGCCGTTCGAAGGCGCACGCCTCGATCGAGCAGCTGGCGGCGGCGGCGAGCGTGCCGGTGATCAACGGCCTCTCCGACTACTGCCATCCCTGCCAGGCCCTCGCCGACATCTACACGCTCAAGGCGCATGTCGGCCGCGTGGCGGGCCATACGCTCGCCTTCGTCGGCGACGGCAACAACATGGCCCGG
>JBJTSM010000684.1:0-2015 GCA_046076685.1 Planctomycetia bacterium
CTCGTCCGAGTCCGGGCGGCTGCCGTCAATCCGATCGATACCTACGTGCGCGCCGGCACGGTGGCGATGCCGCTGCCGTATCCCTACGTGGTCGGTTGCGATCTGGCGGGGGAGGTGGTGGCCGTTGGGGTCGAGGTCGACTCCCTGCGCCCCGGGATGCGGGTCTGGGGATCGAACCAGGGGCTGCTTGGCCGGCAGGGCACGTGTGCCGAACTGGCGGCGGTCGATGAACGCTGGCTCTATCGCACGCCCGACACGGTCTCGGATCGGGATGCGGCGGCGGCGGCCCTGGTGGCCATCACCGCCCACCTGGGCCTCGTGGACAACGCCATGCTGGCCGCGGGTGAGACGATCTTCGTCAACGGCGGCTCCGGCGGCGTCGGCTCGGCGGTCGTGCAGATGGCCAGACTGCTCGGGGCACGCGTGATCGCATCGGCCGGCACGGCCGCGAAGTGCGCGCGGGCGCGGCAGCATGGCGCCGACGTGGCGATCGACTACCACCGCAGCGATCTCGTGGAAGCGGTGCGGGCCGTCGCCCCCGAGGGCGTGCACGTCTACTGGGAAACGCTCCGCGAGCCGGCCTTCGATCAGGCCGTGGGCATGCTCGGCGACGGTGGACGGATGGTGATCATGGCCGGCCGGGACGCGCGGCCGCCGTTTCCCGTCGGGCCGTTCTACGTGAAAGGTTGCCGTCTCTTCGGCTTCGCCATGTTCAAAGCCTCGCCGCAGCGGCAGGCCGCGGCGGCAGCCGACATCAACCGCTGGCTGGCGGACGGTCGCTTCCGGGCGCCGATCGATCGGGTGTTGCCGTTGGAGAGCACGGCCGAGGCTCATGCCCTGCAGGAGTCGGCCACGATCCACAAATCGGGGGCACTGACAGGCAAGATCGTCATCGAGCCGTGACCGGTGCTGCGGTGGCCGCTTCGCCCTGCTCGGGCTGATCGCGGCGGAGCCGCCCTTCGATGGCGTTCATCCCGGCGGAGATATTCGGGAACATCGTCGTACCGAAACGGGGCTGCCGCGAGGGCTGGCCGCCGGTTGGGCGGCCATTATTTTCCGGCACGTTCATGGCCGGAGACTGCCGCCCTTGCCGCTGCGTCGACCGGCCCTGTGGGGCGTTCGCCCGGGGGCTTGCTGACTGGGGGCTTGCTGACTGGGGGCCGCGGGCCGTGGTTGTGGTCGGGGTTGTGGTCGGGGTTGTGGTCGGGGGCAGCGGCCGGACGTTTTCCGCAGCGTCGCGTGCAGGGCCTCGCGGGACTGGCTCGGCTTCCGGTGGCTGGGCATCGGCGCGGCTGACGAACGACGAGTCGGCCTTGAGTGCGATGCTCTCCGGCACCACCAGATACCGACCATGCACGGGCCGGGCCGTTGCCGTTGGCGGCGTGGCTGGTGCCGTCTGCTCCGCGGCGACCGGCGCGGCAGCGGCTTCCGCCGTGACGGTCGACTCGGCCGCAGGTGCGGGCTCAGGCTCCTGGGTCACGGCGGGGGCATTCGGCACCGCGGGCTCGGTTGCATCCGACGGTACCTCCGGCGGAGTTGCAGCAACGGCTTCCTCGCCAGGGCTGGCCAACACCGGATCCAAGGCCGGATCCAAGACCGTATCCAGGACCGGGTTTACGACAGGATCGGTCGAGACCGTATCGCCACCGATGTCGGCGGTCGCCGTTTCAGAGGCGGCCGGTTGCACGGCGACGCTTTCCGCTGGTGCGGGCTGCGTTTCTGGCACGGTGGGCTGGGGCGGCGCGGGCTGCGGCTCGGCGGCTTGCGTTGGAACGGGCTGGGCCACAATGGGCTGCGGGTCAGCGACCGTCGTCTGCGCCGGCGGAAGCACGGCGACCTTGATCGGTTCAGCAGCAGGGATCGGTGCGGCAGGAGCCCAGAGATCGGCGTCGGCGGCCGGCACGACCGGAGCGGTGCCGCGTGTGTAGTAGGCAGGGGACGCCGACGGCGAGGCTTCTTGGACAGGCTGGCTCGCCTGACCGGATGGCAACAGCTGAATGGAGAGGAGCGGCTGC
>JBJTSM010000685.1:0-3247 GCA_046076685.1 Planctomycetia bacterium
CGCCACCTGCGGCTGCGGCATCGCGGGGGGCACGACCGGCGCGGGCGGTGCCGCGGCCGGCAACGGCGGGATCGGTGGCGGCAATGTCGCCGCCACCTGCGGGAGCGGTGCCGGCGGTGCCAGCGGGATGGGAGGTGCCACCGGGAGCGACGGCGCGAGCGAGACGGGCAGCGGAGGAGCTGCGAGTGACGCCTGAGGCGCGACGGGCAGTGGCGGCGCGAGCGCCACGGGAATCGCGGGCACGGGCAGCGGCGGAAGCACCGGCGGCTGCTGCGGGAGTGGAGGCGGAAGCTGCGGCGGAGAGGGCGGTGGAGCCACCGCTATCGGCAGGCTCGCGATCGCGAGCGGCGCGACGGCGAGCGGAGCGGCCGCATGCGCCATCGGCCGGAGCGGCGGCAGCGCGACGATGGGCAAAGAGCGGAGCGTGGCCGGGGCCTGCGTCGCGGCCGCGTTTGGAAGCAACACCGGTGCCGTGATCGGCACGAGCGGCGGCAGCGGTGCCGGCGGCGCCGCCTCGATCCGCACCAGCCGACTCCCGAACGCGTCGCGTGGCATCGGCTCGGCCGCCGCCGTGCTCCACGCGACGACACCCTGCGGCGCGACGACCGCCGTCACGCCCAGACAGATCGCGATCAGGCGTGTGCGGATCCGGCTCCCCATAGCTTCCTTATCGGTCGCTCTGGGGTCCGATCGTGCGGATGAACCGCTTTTTCCGCGGCTGGTCAGCTGCCGATGGCAGCAAGCGCCTCCGTGGCGAGGCGGGCCAGCCGCTCATCCCCCTGCCCCGCGGCCCGTCTGAGCGGCTCGCTGGCCGCCCGCGCCGCGGGCCCGATCTGCCCGAGCGCCCACGCCGCCCGCTGCCGCACGGAAAGCTCGGCCTGCGAGTCGAGGCAGCCAGCCAGCGCGGCTACCGCATTTGCCGCATCCTGCCCCGATCGCCCGAGAAGCGTAGTCGCCCAGTACGCCACGAGCGGATCGGGGGCGGCGACGAGTTTGACAAGCGACGCGACCGCATCACCCGACGGCGGGCCCAGGTCCTCGAGCGCCGCCACGGCCCACTCGCGCACCCGCTCATCGGCATCGCCGCACGCCCGCACGAGCGGCACCGCCGCGGCCGCGGCACCCTCACCGGCCCGCGCGAGCTGTTCCGCCGCCTCGCTCCGCTGCTCGGCATCTGACGAGGCGAGCCGTTCGATCAAGGCCGCCACTTCGGCCGGCACTCCATCACTCATCAATTGGTTCTCCATTGGTTGCATCTGCCGGACCCCGATCGCACAAACACTCCGCCGCTACGGCGCCGCCACCTTCCAGAGCGTCGTCTCGCTCCGCAGATACAAGCGTCCATCGGCTACCGCCGGCGTGGCCGTGAATGTGCCCGGCAGTTCGTTCTCGGCGACGATCTTCGGCTCGCCCGTGGCCGCGACGAGAAAGGTCTTGCCCTCCTTGTTGGCGGCGACGATCGTGTCGCCGACGAGAATCGGGCTGCCCCAGAACGAGCCCGCGAGCCGCACCTGCCCGCGCAGGCGGCCGTCGGCAAGCTCGCCGATGCTGAGCACGCCCGCCCGGTTGATGCAGGCGATCGCATCGCCCCAAGCCAGGGGGCTCGCCATCCCGCAGGAAAGCTTGCTCGATCGCCATGCCAGCCGGGCCGCGGCTGCGGCCGGCGCGACCGCCACCATGCCGTCACCCGGCACGTGGAACACCGCGGCCGATTCGACGGCCGTGGGAATCGCGGCGCAGTCGCCCTGCCACGCCCAGATGGACTTCCCGTCGGCCGTCCGCCGCAGGTCGAGCCCGCGCGGCCCCTGCAACAACACGCACGCCCCGTGCCCCGGCATCGTCACCGCCGACGGCGACGACCAGCTGGCGACCTTCTCCCTCGGCACGATCCAGCGATCCTGCCCCGTGGCCACGTCGACCCCCAGCGCGAAGGCGTCGCCCTGGCAATCGATCTGCACGACCGCCGTGCCGTCGATGATCCTCGGGCTCGATCCCATGCCCACGTCGTTGCCGCTCCGCGGATGCTCCACGGCGAGATTGCGCTGCCAGAGGAGCCGGCCCGTGAGATCGACCGCGAAGAGGTCGCACGACGAATAGAGCGCGACGATGCAGCGTCCGTCGCTCGCGGGCGTGCCGGCGGCGACGGCGCTCGTGGGGTGCACGAGTGTGCGGCCGGTCGCCCAGAACCGGCGGTGCCATGCCGTGCGGCCCGACATCTTGTCCAGCGCGATGACATGGAGCTGATCCTGGCGGGCGCCGCTCGATGCGGTGACGACCACGAGATCGCCCACGACGATCGGGCTCGACGCTCCCCGGCCCGGCAGATCCGCCTTCCACGCGATCCCCTCCGACTCGCTCCACCGCACGCGCAGCGGCTGTGCCGGCGCCACGCCTCGGCCGCCGGGCCCGCGAAACTCCGGCCAGTCGGCCGCGGTGGCCGTGACGCACCAGAGCATCGCGCCGGCGAGCATGGTCAAGCGACGCGTGTGCGACATGAGTTCTTCCTTTGTCTTACGGTTTCGATTCCGCGTCTGTGCGTCCGGGCTGCGTGGCCAACGGTGTGCCCACCGGGTCGCAGATCCGCAGCTGAAACTTCCAGTCCACCGCCCACGGCTCGGTCTGCTCGTTCTGGCAGCACTTCACGAGCACCGTGTTGACGCCCGCGCGAAAATCGGCGGCGGCCACGTACTGATCGATCGCCTCCGACGCGTGGTAGATCTCGTGCGCCATGACGGGCACGCCGTTCACCCAGACGGCGACGGCGCACGGACTGCCGATCCGCACCTCCGCCGGGCCGGCCCGCGGCATGACGACCTCGGCGATCGCATACGCGAGCACGCCCTTCTTCGTCGCGATGGCGGCATTGAGGTCGACGGCCCCGTGCTTGTCGGTCGACTCGACGGCCTTCCAGGCCCCCACGTCGGCGCCACCGCCTCCGGCGGCCTCCGGCGGATAGGCCTTGCCGAACCCAACGCCTTTCGCATTGTCGAACGCCTCGCTCACCCGCCACCGCCGCACGAATCCCAGCACCTCGGCGACATCCACCTTCTCCCCATGTTCCGCGAGCCAGGCGGCGATGCGTTCGATCTGGTCGACGTCTCGCGCGGCGCCGAGACACCTTCGATGGGCCGTCTTCCGGGCCACTTCGTCGCCCGCCGTCGCGAGAGCCAGCTGCCTCTCGACCGCTTCACGGCGGAGGTCGAGGGCCGGGTCGTCGAGCATTGCATCGAGCAGCCCCTCGGCCCGC
>JBJTSM010000686.1:0-2860 GCA_046076685.1 Planctomycetia bacterium
GTTTGGAAAGGTTATCCCGGGGACCGCGAACTCTACGGCAGGGGCAATCAGGACACGCGCAGCCTCCGACGCGACGCCGATTGCAAGAACACCGCCCATCGACGAGCCCACGATCACGTCCGGCTTGAATTGATCGGCCGCTTCCTCTGCCGCGGTGCGAGCCGGCTCCAGGACAGCCTTCACAACCGCCTCGCCACCCCATTTGAAGTGCTCTGCGACGCTCTTTGGCCGCCACGCCGGGAAGGGAAGCTCCGGGGCAAGGACCTCGAAATCGCGTTCCTGCCTGAGCGCTTCGTATTTGCGGCCGCCGATCGCCGCACTTGAACCACGCAAAAATAAAACTTTGATCATGCTTGCGGCCCCCCCGACCGTGCGGCAGAGCGCTGCCGTGCATGAGCAGCGCGGATTGCCTCGACTTGGCCTGGCGTCTCGGGGGCGGGGCGGTGGTCTTTCCGCGTGCCCTCTCGGGCGGCCGCGATCCGCTGCAAGGCGGCATCCGGGCCGAGGCCTCGACGGACGTGCCAGATGCCGACCACCGTGCCCGTGCGGCCGACGCCCCCCCAACAGTGAACGAACACCTTCCGCCCGGCTGCGATCTCGGCTTCGATGTCATTCACGATCTGGTCATAGTGCTCGGGCGTGGTGACACTCACGTCCACGATCGGATGCGACAGCAGTCGCAGGTCCACGCGTTGCTGGGCGGCCACTTCCCTCGCCTGTTCTGCATACGATGTCAGTCGGTCGCTTGGGTGCGTGAGATCCACGATGGTGCTGATGCCCGCCGCAACGAGCAGCGACAGCTTGCGGCGTGTTGCCTCGTCGTCAGCCTTCTGGCCTGGGTACTCGCCGGCCAGCAGATCACCCGCGGCATCGGCCCACCAGGCATGGAAAAAATCATCGTGCTTCCAGATCGGGACGTCTTGCATGGCAGGCTCTGCTTCGGGCTTCAGGATGGACACCTCACAACTCATACGGGCTTCGGCCCGGTGCGCTTCGGGAGCTCACCGTCCGCGAGGCCGGCCGCCAGATCGGCGTGGCCCCCAGCACGATCACCAAACGGGTCCAGGCCGCGATCGGCCGACTGCGGATGCTGGTGGGCGAGCGGGGCGGGGAGGGGGCGTGAAGCCGGTCACACAGGCTGCCGCGCGGACAACCGAAAGAATTGAGGGGTGTCGAGCCTTGCCTGCAAAAATGGACATGTGTATATTGGTTCTCATGGACCAAGCAAACCGATTGGAGAAAAGCCATGGCCAGCGTTTCACTCCACGACCTTGGCCTCGATCGGCTCAGTGTTGAAGAGCGGCTGAAGCTCGCTGAAGCAATTTGGGATAGCGTGGTTCGCGAGGTCGAGGCCTCGCCCCTGCCTGAGTGGCAGCGGGCTGAGCTTGAGCGACGGATTGCCGACAGTGCTGCCAATCCCAATGCCGTACGGCCGTGGTCCGACGTCGAGGCCGAGGCACTCGCGCGTGTTTCATGATGCACGCAATCCGGCGGAGTGGGAGAGACGGTTGTAGCACCGATGCGAACCATCCTTTTTCTCGACGTCACCGGCGTGCTCTTCTGCCGCCGGTGTGACGGCGATTCCTGCGGACACCTCGCCAACCTGGCACGGATCGTCGCCACGCTCGACTGCGATATCGTGCTGAGCACCTCGTTCCGCTTCAGCCCGCGGGCCACCGCGTCGCTCGAGCGCGGCTTCGCCGAGCACGCCATCCGGCCGTGGATCGGCGCCACCCCCGATCTCGGCGACGCCCGGTGGCACGAGATCCGGGCGTGGGTCGAGGAGCACGACGCCTGGCACGACCGGCTCGTGATCCTCGACGACCGTACCGATGCCGACCTCGCCCGGCACGTGCCGGAGGCAGGCAACTGCCACTTCTTTCTCGCCGACATCGATACCGGCCTCGACGAGGCCCTCACCGCCGCCGTGCTCCGCCTGGCCACGACCGCCTGACGCGGGACCGCGCACGGGCCAGACTCGGCCGGCGTTCGCGCCGATATACTCGCCGCCATGCGGGATTGCACGAGAACCCCGTGAGCCGCCGGAGGCCGGACCTTGGATCGCGACGGGTGGAATCGCGACGGGTGGGCGGGCGGGTTTCCGCCGGTCGAGACATGGCCCGCCGACGAGCCGCTCGCCATGGGCGGCGACCTGTCGGTCGAGCGACTCGTCAGCGCCTATGCCCGCGGCATCTTCCCATGGCCCGTCGCGGCCGGCCCGCGGGGGCTCCTCTGGTGGTCCCCCGATCCGCGGGCCATCCTCGATCCGGCCCGGCTCCACGTGCCGCGGCGGCTCGAACGCACGCTCCGCTCAAGGGCCTTTGAACTCTCGTTCGACCGCGGCTTTGCCGACGTGGTGCGGGGCTGCGCCGTGTCGGGCACCCGCCGGGGAGCCTCCTGGATCACGCCTGAAATGGCGGCCGCCTACACGCAGCTGCACGCCGCGGGCATCGCGCACTCGGTCGAGGTGTGGGGCGGCGGGCGGCTCGTCGGTGGGCTCTACGGCGTGTGCCTCGGCGGGATGTTTGCCGGGGAGTCGATGTTTTCCCTCGAACGCGACGCCTCCAAGGTGGCGCTCGTCGGGGTCGTGCGGCGGCTCGCGGCCGCGGGCTGCCAGCTCTTCGACGTGCAGGTGCAGTCGCCCCTCCTAACGCAGTTTGGCGCAGAGGAGATTCCCCGGTGGGAGTTTCTCGAAAGGCTGCGGGCGGCACTCGCGCGTCCACACTGCTGGCCTGACGACACAGCGGCTCCTGCCGAGTAGCCCCGCACCTTACGAAATATTCATTCGAATTTTTTCCGGTCTGGATCGCGTCGAAATGCCGCCACTCGGCGGCAGCCGGCCTGGGAGGCAGCCGAGGAG
>JBJTSM010000687.1:0-3439 GCA_046076685.1 Planctomycetia bacterium
CTGCTCTGCGGCCGGCCGCGGGTCGTGATTTCCTTCATGCATCGAATCGAAATGGCCTACGCGCTGCGGCACAAGGAACTCCGCGGCGAGATGCTGCCGGCCGCCGCCGACAGCCTGATCGCCCGCTTTGACCGGGACTCAGCCGAGGGACGCTTCATCGTGCTGCCGTGGGGCGCCGATCTCGTGCAGGCCGCGCGGGAAGTGCTGGCGGTTTGCAGCGCTCCACCGGAACGCATTCCGATCCGGACACTGGATGGGATCCATCTCGCGGCGGCTCGTGTGGCCGGCCTCCAAAGCATCGTGACCACCGACAGGCGGATGCGCGCGGCGGCGGAAGCGATCGGACTGACCGCCGTCGACCCGTGAGACGCACAATCCACCCGAGTCATTCACTTCCCCCTTTTGGAGACAGTTCACCATGCCCGGAACCTACGTGATCGCCGGCGGCAGCCACGGGATCGGCCTCGAACTCGTGCGAATGCTCGCCCCCACCGCCGACCGGATCGACGTCTGGTCGCGCACCGCCGACGGCCTGCCTTCGGCCGCCTGCATCCGCCACGTACCGTGCGACTTCGCCATCCCCGACGGCCCGCTGCCTGAGCCGCCCGAGGAGATCCAGGCCGCGTTCTACTGCCCGGGCAGCATCACGCTGCGATCTTTCCGCAGCCTGCAGCCCGCCGACTTCCGCCAGGATCTCGAGATCAATCTGGTCGGCGCCGTGCGGTTTCTGCAGGTCTTGCAGCCGCGGCTCAAGGGCCCCGAGGGGGGCACGGCCAGCGTCGTGCTCTTCAGCACCGTGGCGGTGGGCCAGGGCATGCCGATGCACGCGTCGGTGGCCGCCGCCAAGGCCGCGGTCGAGGGGCTCACACGGGCGCTCGCCGCCGAGTGGGCGCCGAAGATCCGGGTCAACGCGATCGCCCCCGGCCTCGTCGACACGCCACTCGCCGCCCGGCTGCTCTCGTCGCCCGAGAAGCGCGACGCGCTCGCCGCCCGGCATCCGCTCAAGCGGATCGGCACGCCCGCCGACATCGCCGCGCTCGCCCGCTTCCTCGTCTCGGCGGAGAGCGACTGGGTGACGGGTCAGGTGTTCGGCGTCGACGGCGGCATGTCCACGCTCCGCTGCTGAGCGACAGGAATTCAGCTCGCCCGCAGCGCCGCGGTCGCCCGCCGGATGGCGTCGTCAACCGCGGCCGCGTCGGCCGCCTCCGCCACGATCCGTACGATCGGCTCGGTGTTGCTCGCCCGCACGAGCAGCCACCCTCCATCCCAGTCGAGCCGCAGGCCGTCGAGCCGGCCAGCCCGCGCCCTCGGAAACGCCGCCGCGATGCGATCGAGCGCCGCCACGAGCGCGGGGCCGCGGGTCTCGGGCGACAGGTCCACCTTTGTCTTCTTCATCACGAGCTGCGGCAGCGACCGCGCGAGGCTGTCGATGCTCGTGATGCCCCGCTCGTCGCGTGGGCCACAGTCTGCGTCGGCCGTGCACATCCGTTCGAGCACGATCGCCATCGCCACGAAGCTGTCGCGGACGAGCACCACCCGCGGATCGATCACGCCGCCGTTCCCCTCGCCGCCGAGGATCGCGTGCGAAGCGAGCATCGCATCGACGACGTTCGCCTCCCCCACGGCCGAGACGTGGCAGGCCACGCCGTGCCGCGCGGCGATCTCGGCGGCCATGCCGCTCGTCGAGCAGTTCACCACGATCGGCCCGGATCGCTTCGCTTGCGCGGCCTTCGCGAGCACGCCCTCCACGGCCAGCGCGAGCGTGGCCTCCTCGCCGATGTATCGTCCCTCAGCCGTGGCGATCGCCAGCCGGTCGGCGTCCGGATCCTGAAAGAATCCGACATCCGCGCGGGCGAGCGGAATCCGCGGCAGCATGCCGGCGAGGTTGTCGGTGGTCGGCTCGGGAAGATGCTCGAAGAGGCCGTCGGGCTCGCCCCCTTCGATCACGAGCTCGCAGCCGAGATGCTCGAGGAGTGGCCTCGCCGCGCGGCTGCCCGCGCCGTGGCCAGCGTCGAGCCAGACCCGCGGCCGACAGCGGCGGATCGCCTCCACGTCCACCGTCTGCGCGACGAGCGTCACGTGTGCAGGCGTGCCATCCACGATCCGCACACGGCCCTGCCGCGGCGCAGGCTGGCCCGCTGGCGACGGCGGCGTTGCCAGTGCCTGAAACTTTTGCAGCACCTCCGCGCCCGCCGCGGCCGGCAGCACGCGGCCCTCCGCCGAAAAAAGTTTCAGTCCGTTATAGGCGGCCGGATTGTGGCTGGCCGAGATCTGCACGCCGCCGGCGGCCCGTTCCTGCCGCACGACGATCCCCACCGTCGGCGTGGCGGCGACGCCGCAGTCGATCACGTCGCGGCCAGACTGCGTGAGGCTCTCGGTGATCGCCGCCGCCAGGGCGGGCCCGCTCGTGCGGCCGTCGCGGCCGATCACGATCGGCCCCGGCGGGAGCGTGGCGGCGAAGGCGGTCACGTAGCGCACGGCCACGTCGGGAGTGAGGCTGCCGCCGACGATGCCCCGCAGGCCCGACACGCTCACGATCAGGGTGTCGGGCGCCGTGTTGTTCGTCGGGTTCTTGTCCGGTGCGCCCATGACGGCTGCCGATCCTTATTCGAGGTGTGTTTTCGGGAAGTCGCGGAGTATAAAACCGGCGGCGGAATTCGACACGAGCGGCCGTCGCCTGAGTCCTTCCCAACCGCAGTCCGGAGCTTTTGTTTCATGCCCACCGTCCCCGACGCTTCCCAGGCGAGCCGCCTTGCCGCCATCGCCACCGCCCATGCCGCCGGCACGATCACCGAACACTCCGCCCGCACGATGCGCGACTGGCTCACCGAGCCCCGCTACGCCGAGTTTGCCGGCGAACTGGCGACGCGAATCGACCGGGCCGCCACCGAGCCCGCCCTCTGGAAAGAGCTCGACGACGTCTACTGGACGGTGATCCCCTTCGGCACCGGCGGCCGCCGTGGCACGATGTATCCCGTGGGCTCCAACGCCAGCAACGACCGCACGATCGGCGAGAGCGCCCAGGGTCTGGCCGACCACGTGCGGAGCATCCTGCCCGCCGGCGAAGAGCCCTCCTGCGCGATCGCCTACGACACCCGCCATCGCTCCGAGCATTTCGCGAAGCTCTGCGCCGAGGTGCTGCTCGCCGCCGGCTTCAGGATCTATTTTCTGCGCGGCTTCCGGAGCACGCCCGAGCTTTCCTATGCCGTCCGCCACACGCAGAGCACCTGCGGCATCATGGTGACGGCCAGCCACAATCCGCCGAGCGACAATGCCGTGAAGGTCTACTGGGCCGGCGGCGTGCAGGTGCTGCCGCCGCACGACAAGGGGATCATCGACCGTGTGATGCGGTGCGACGCCGTCCGCCGCCAGAGCTTCGAGGCGGGCGTCGCCGCCGGCTTTGTGCAGTTCGTGGAGCAGGAAATCGACCCCGCCTTCG
>JBJTSM010000688.1:0-2050 GCA_046076685.1 Planctomycetia bacterium
CTGCGTCCATGTAAGACGCGCCAGTTGTCAATGATGAGGATGTCGCCTTGGCGCCAATGATGCACGTCCGAGGTAGCGCCGGCTATCCGGTCTTCGACAAGCCGTAGTGCTCTTTGTCCGCGCTCGTCTACGGCTTCAAGGCAGCCGGGATCATATCGCAAGAAGGCTCCACCCATCGCCAAAATGGTTGAGTAGAAGGAGCGTCGGCCAGCGCGCACGAGGACAGGAGCCTCTTCGAGAAGGTTCAGCTCCTCACGCGAAAAGCCGAGCGTTCGCCATTCGAGAAGCATAGTCGGTGCAGGTGGTGATCCAGGGTCAATGCACCCAAGAAGAATGTAGCGGCAGGGTCTGGTGCGATGGCTGAGTTCAACGTGGAACGGCAACGCGCCAAGGCCGTATCGGGCGCTCAGGGATCTTGGGTGCGCTTCATCGATATGCCGAGGCTCAACGACTTCTTCGAGCGCACCGGCGCGGCCTCGAACGCGTCGACCTAGCCTATCACCGACCTGGACCATCTCACGAAGGATGGAGCCGTGATGCATCGCCTCGCCGCTATGGCGAAACCAACCTCGCTTCGCGAGTAGGCCGAGCACCTGCTGCGGATCATCGACGACGGTTTCTCTTTCAAGCATCTCGCCGTCCTATTCATCTATGCGCCCGCCAGCCGGCGAGCGCGCTCACTGATCATGTCGGCAAACTGCTCAATGGCCGTACCGTCCAACTCAGGGCACGAAAGGTCCTCTGCGACGGCCGTTGCTTTCTTCAGGACGCGTTTGCTGATCTCCGCAACCCGTCGTCGTATCAGCGGCAGACCGAGACCTGTGTCCGCCGCGAATGCTGCCCACCCCTTCGCGTCGATTTCGGCAAGCGTCGCCCGTTTCCCGATCTTCATGGCAAATTTCGGCGAGAGATCGGGATAGGCAACGGTCGCAAGCAAATCATACAGCGGGGCGAGGCGTGGACCTTCGTCGCCGTAGAGGATCGAGAAATTCTTGCCATGTGCGTCGGCGTTCCCGGCGATCACATTGAAAATCACTGCATCGAGAAGCTTCAGCACATCGACCGCGGGCCTTGCGGCGACGCGACGGAGCAGCGCGAAGCAATCCTTGAAGGTCGGGCCGCCTTCGCTCGCATATTTGGTCTCCGGTGGCACGCCGAGCGCCTGGCAGAAATCCTCCTGGTGGATGCGACGCACCCCTCCATCGTCGCCAATGACGCGGTCATAGCGCTGGACCAGCAGAAATGTTCGATCCTGAACGATGCGCGCTTCTACCGGCGCGACATCGAGGCCGATGGCGGCAGCAAGGCGCATCACGATGGCTTCGTTCTCGGTCGTGGCCGCGAAGCGGGATATCGGGGGCTTGAGAATATGCGTCGTGGGCTGGCCCGGAGCAGGCAACGCCACTGCGCCTTCCACCAGAACCACTGGCACCTTCGATTGCGCGCCAGCGAGAGAGAGACGGAGGCCTTCCTCGCCCGCTAGCAGTGGGCGGACAGGCAGCGCGTCCAGCACCCGGACCAGGCCTGCATCGTCAAGCGGGGTGGGCTGCTGGTCGAGGGCAGGAGCGGTCGGTATTTCCCCGGGCGGCAGAAGCTGGAGCGCGCCCGCCACATCGCCGCCGAGGCGATCAAGAAGGGCGAAATCATTGGCGCGCGACACGCCGAGTGCCTGAGCCGCGGCGTCGCGCTGGCTTTCCTCCGGCAAAAGACCGCCGAAAAACGGGCGGCACTCGCGACGACTGAACGGCTCCGTCCGCTTTGGCAGTGAGGCTGACAAGGGCTGCGCCGCCTCGTCGTCGAGCCAAGCCTGCGCATAGGCGAAGCCGAGTTCACCATGCTTGTCCTGCGTCAGCTGGCCCACCAGGCACCCATCCCACCAGACATCGAGCGTGCGGGTCATGTTTTCCGGACTGCTTTGGGCCTCGCCCCTCTGGCGTCGGCCGGCGGCATGATATCGAGCGAGCATCCGAGTGCAGCCAGGACCTGGAGCGTCTTGCCGATCTGCGCGTTCGGCTTGCCCGCTTCGAGATCGACGATGAAGCGCAGGCCG
>JBJTSM010000689.1:0-2247 GCA_046076685.1 Planctomycetia bacterium
CCGATCCGAGCCTGTCTGATGCGTGTCGAGCCGCCGGCGCGGAACCGGCCGACCCGCTTACTTGCCGAGCTTCGAGAGCGTTTCGATAATCGGCGTGACGGTGGGGCCGAGGATCTCCTTGACGCCCGGGATCGCCATGACGGTGTCGATCACCTTCTGCAGCGAGCCCATGTTCTTCAGCACCAACTCGACGATCGTGGAACGGCCAGCCTCCGGCAGCGCGCCGGTCGACTTCTGGAGCGACTCGAGCACGGGGGCGTACTCGCCGAGCTGCGGAATCGCGGCCCGCGCGGAGGCCTCGTCGGTCACGCCGCCGAGCACCTTGCCGAGATTGCCGAACAGCCCGGTGAGATTCTCACCCACCTTCAGGGCCTCGGCCATGCCGGGCGCCAGTTCGATCGTCTCCTCGACGGCGGCCGCGACCTTGTTGCCTTCCCGCTCGATGACCTCGGTGCGGTCGACGACCAGGGGGCCCTCCTGACGACGGGTTTCCTCGATCACGACGGCCCGGGGAGCCGGGGCCGGCTTCGGCCAGAGCCACCAGCCCACGAGGCCCAGGAGCGGCAGGAGCAGCAGCGGCAGCCACGACGGGAACGCCGCGGCCGGCTCGTCGTGGCGGTGGCCACCGCGGTGCTCTTCGGCACGCCGCGGCGAAGCCGCCGACGTGTCGAAGTCGGCGAGCGACAGCCCGCGCGGCAGCGCCGCCTGGATGTTGCCCTGCTGCTCGGAGAAGAGCCGCATCAGGCCGGCCGCGTCGGGTTTGGCACCCTTGAACGAATTGGCCACCGCGCCCAGCACGATCGGAGCGAGGTAGGTGAGCAGCGTCTTCATGATGCCGGGCTGCATGCCGGCGAACGACGCGATCGTGCTCACGATGCTGCCCAGGTTGTTGCCGAGCAGCGAGGTGAGCAGGTTTCCACCGATGCCGCCGAGACCGGAGGCCTGACTGCCGCCCAAGAGCCCGGCGAGGTTGCCGAGCGTCTTCAGGTCGAGGCCGCCGAGCGCCGTGGCGAGCTGCCCGGCGCCCGCATTGGACGAGGCCAGCTTCGCGAATGCGGTCAGGAGCGCCGGCACGGCGGCGCTCGTGGCGGACTTGGTCTGCGTTTCGTTGGTGCCGACCAGGCCGCCGAGCTTGCTCAGCACGTCACCGGTCAGCTGGCTCGTCACAAGGTCCACGATGTTCATGATCGCTCGTCTCCAGAAGAAGGGATGGAAAGCATCGCCGTCAGGCACCCGACATCGAGGGCCACCGGAACCGCCTTCCGTGGTCAACGTTCTTACGGGCCCTCGAGGGGGGATGCAAGCCGCCCACAAAGTCCGCACGACTGGCGGAATCGGCACCGAGCCGCGGCGGGACAGTTCGCCGCGATCGGTCCGAAAACGCACAACCCGTCCCCGGTTTTCCAACCGAGGCTCAAATGATGGCGAGCGGGTTGCGGCGTTCCTCCAGGGTGCCGCGGGTCACCCCCACGCGGTTGGAGGCCCGGAGCCGGCCCCAGACTTCCCGGCCGGTCGTCCTGCCGGCCAGCAGGTCGCGATAGCTGCGGACGACGTCGGCGATGTCCGGCCCGGCCTCGTCGAGGAGTTCCACGCGGAAGTGACCGACCCCACGGGCCACGAGCAACGGCACCGTCTCGGCGGCGCTCTGCGGCACCGCGTTGAAGAGCGTGTTGCGACAGCCCACGTCCGCCGTGAGGAGGTGCTCCACGCCGACGCGGTCGCGAAGCCTCACCACGTGGTCGTCGCACGGACGGCCGCAGTTGGTCTTGTCGGTGCCCGGGGAGAGCACCGCACAGAACACGCAATGCTCCATGTGAAACATCGGCATGTGTTGATGGATCACCACCTCGAGCCATGCGGGGGGCGTGGCCGCCACGAGCGCGAGCAACTGCTCGCGGTTGAGATCATACGACGCCGTCACCCGCGCGAGCCCCCGCTCCATGAAGAATGCCGCCGTCAGCTGGTTGGTGACGTTCAAAGAGAAATCGCCGCGGATCGGCAGCCCTTCCGCGCGGAAGAATTGCAGGCCGCCCTCGTTGCGGACGAGCACGCCGTCGGGCCGGGCCTTGACGAGCAGGCGGAAGATGCCCGTCTCGTCGGGCTTCTGGATGCGGGGCGTGGCCAGATCGATCGTCGCCCCGCAGGCATGCGCGGCCTCCACCGCCTCCCGGTAGAGACGGATGTCGGCGAAGTCGGCCACGACGCTCCGCTCGCCGAGTTCGAGCACGCCGCGCAACTGCTCGGGCG
>JBJTSM010000690.1:0-7430 GCA_046076685.1 Planctomycetia bacterium
CCTCGCCACCCCGCCGGGGTTCCGCCCCTTCCACTTCGAGGAGGCGATCAAGGCGGGCAAGCACGTATTCATGGAGAAGCCGGTCTGCGTCGACGCCTTCGGCGCGAACATCTGCCTCCAGGCCGCGAAGCTCGCCGACGAAAAGAAACTGAAGGTCGTGGTGCGCCTGCAGCGGCATTACGACGACAAGTATCGCCAGACACTCGCCCGCGTGCGCGAGGGACTGGCCGGCGAGATCATCGGCGGCCAGGTCTACTGGAACGGAGCCGGCATCTGGTATCGCCAGCGTCAGAAGGACATGACCGAGATGCAGTTCCAGGTGAACAACTGGTACCACTTCAACTGGCTGTGCGGCGACCACATCTGCGAGCAGCACGTCCACAACATCGACGTCGCCAACTGGTTCCTCGACAAGCTTCCCGAAACCGCCTACGGCGTGGGAGGGCGTCAGAATCGCGTTCCCGGTCAGCCGAGCGAGATTTACGACCACCATGCGGTCAATTTCACCTACCCGGGCGGCGTGCGGATCGCCAGCCAGTGCAAGCAGTTTCCCGGGGGCGATGGCCGCGTGAACGAGGAGTTCCAGGGCACGAAAGGCTTCGTCCGGATCGGTGAGATCACCGACCACGCGGGCAAGGTGCTGTGGAAGTACGACGGCAAAGCGCCCAATCCCTACCAGGTCGAGCACGACGAACTGCAGGATGCGATTCGCAACGACAAGCCGCTCAACAACGCCTTCTACGGCACGACCTCGAGCTTCTCGTCGGTCCTCGGCCGGACGGCCACCTACACGGGCAAGCAGGTGAGCTACGCCGACCTGCTCAAGACCAACTTCCGCACGATGCCGGAGAACCTCACGTGGGAGGCCACGCCTCCCGTCGTGCCCGACAAGGACGGCAACTACCCGCTCCCGATGCCGACCAGCTACAAGATCGCGTAGCGAGCAAGGACCAGCCAGATGATCGTCGGCATCCCGAAGGAGACGAAGAAGGACGAATATCGGGTGTCGATGCTCCCGGTGGGCGTCGAGGAACTGACGCGCGCCGGCCATGGCGTGCTCGTGCAGCGGACGGCCGGGGCCGGCTCGGGACTGTCCGACGAGGCCTACGCCGGCTGCGGCGCGGAACTCGTCGACTCGGCCGAGGAGGTGTTCGCCCGGGCCGACCTGATCGTGAAGGTGAAGGAGCCTCAAGTCCCGGAACTGAAGCTCATCCGCCCGGGGCAGACGCTGTTCACCTACTTTCATTTCGCCGCCGACCGGTCGCTCACGGAAGGCTTCCTTGCCACCGGCGCGACCGCCGTGGCCTACGAGACGCTCCGTGACGACCGCGGCCGGCTGCCGCTGCTCATCCCGATGAGCGAGGTGGCCGGACGGATGAGCATCCAGGAGGGGGCGAAGTACCTCGAAAAACCGCAGATGGGCCGCGGGATCCTGCTCGGCGGCGTGCCGGGCGTGGCGCCGGCGCACGTCACGGTGCTCGGGGCGGGGAGCGTCGGGGCGAACGCCGCGAAAGTGGCCGCCGGCTTCGGTGCCAACGTGGGCCTGCTCGACACGAATCTCGAGCGGTTGCGGTATCTCGACGATGTCACGCCGCCGAACATCGACTGCCTCTACTCCGACCGGCACACGATCCGCGAGCAGATCGCCCGCGCCGACCTCGTGATCGGCAGCGTTCTGATCCCCGGCGCCCGGGCGCCCCACCTCGTCGAGCGCGAGGATCTCAAGCTGATGAAGCCGGGCGCGGTGATCATCGACGTGGCGATCGACCAGGGGGGCTGCGTGGCCACGAGCCGGCCGACGACGCACGCCAATCCCACCTTTGTGGTCGACGACGTCGTGCACTACTGCGTGACCAACATGCCGGGGGCGGTGGGCCGGACGAGCACCTACGCGCTCTGCAACGCCACGCTGCCCTACGTGCTCGAACTGGCCGCCCGGGGCGTGGAGGCGGCGGCAGCCGCGAGCCCCGCGATGCTTTCGGCCGTGAACGTGTACCGCGGCCATCTCGTCTGCCGCGCCGTGGCGGACGCCTTCGGCCTGCCCTGTGAAAAAGCCGACCTGCTGGCCAAGAGCCGAGGAAACTCTCGCGCATGATCCCCGCCTCCCTGCGCTGGCACGACCATCTCGAACTGGTCGATCAGACGCTCCTGCCCACCCGGCTCGAGTGGATCGCCTGCCGCGACGTCGACACGCTCGTGGAGGCGATCAAGACGCTGCGTGTCCGCGGTGCGCCGGCCATCGGCATCGCCGGCGCGTACGGCCTGGCCGTGGCGGCGGGCGAGGCCGTCCGTGACGGTCTGCCCCCCGCGGTGGCGCGGGCCCACGTGCTGGCCCGAGCCGAATCGCTCGCCTGCGCCCGGCCGACGGCCGTCAACCTGCAGTGGGCGGTGGAACGCGTGGTGGGCGTGCTCGCCGGCCTGCCGGAAGACACCCCGGCCGCCGCGCTCGAGGCGGCGGCGCTTGATGAGGCCCGACGTATCCACGAGGAGGATCGCCGTCTCTGCGCCGCCATCGGCCGGCACGGCGCGGCGATCCTGCCCGAGGGCGGCGTGCTCACCCACTGCAACACCGGCGCGCTTGCCACGGGCGGCGACGGCACGGCGCTCGCGGTGATCACGACGGCCTGGGAGCAGGGGCGACGGTTCGACGTGTTCGCCGACGAGACCCGCCCGCTCTTCCAGGGCGCGCGGCTCACCGCCTGGGAACTGGTGGAACGGGGCATTCCCGTGACGGTGCTCGTCGACGCGGCGGCCGCGCAGCTCCTGCGGACCGGCCGGGTGGCCGCATGCATCGTCGGCGCCGACCGGATTACGGCCAACGGCGACACCGCCAACAAGATCGGCACCTACGGCCTGGCCGTGCTGGCCGAGGCCCACGGGGTGCCGTTCTTCGTGGCCGCGCCGTCGAGCAGCTTCGACCTGTCGCTCGCCACGGGCGACGACATCCCGATCGAGGAGCGGTCGGCCGCCGAGGTGCTGCGGCCGCTGGGCGTGCCGGCCGCCCCCGACCACGCCCACGCCTACAACCCCGCCTTCGACGTCACGCCCGCGCGGCTCATCAGCGGTATCATCACCGAGCACGGCGTGATCCGCCCCGTCACCCGCGAAAACGTCCTCAAAATGGTGCCAGCCACCAAATCCGGGGAACGAGGGTAAGCTAGGGCGTCCTGCGAGGCGTTGGCCTTGCAGGCCTCCATGCAGCCCCGAGTTGCACCCCCGAGATGCACACTTGATCCCGAAGATCGCGATCGTCGGCCGGCCGAACGTCGGCAAATCGACCCTGTTCAACTGGCTCGTCGAGAAGCGGATCGCCATCGAGGATCCGACGGCGGGCGTGACCAGGGATCGCCTCGTGCAGCGGCTGTCGCTGGAGGGCCGCACGGTCGACCTGGTGGACACCGGCGGCATGGGGTTCGACGACCCCGACGGCCTCACGGCCCGGATCGACGCGCAGATCGAGGCCGGCCTCGCGGAGGCGGCGGTCGTGCTGTTCCTCGTCGACGTCCGCGCGGGCCTCGTGCCGGCCGACCACGACGTGGCCGCGCGGGTGCGGAAGCTCGGCGTGCCGGTGCTGCTCGTCGCCAACAAGGCCGACGACGCCAGGCTCGACAACCACGCCCACGAGTTCGCCGCCCTCGGCTTCGGCGAGCCCCTGATCGTCAGCGCCCGGCAGCACCGCAACCGCGAACCGCTCGTCGAGGCGATCCTCGCCCGGCTGCCGGAGGCCGATGCCGACGGGGAGGAGCCCTCGCCCGAGTTGCCGGAGATGAAACTCGCGATCGTGGGCCGCCGCAACGTGGGCAAGAGCACGTTCGTCAACAGCCTCGCGCACGAGGAGCGGGTGATCACGAGCCCCGTGGCGGGCACCACCCGCGACTCGGTCGACGTGCGGTTCGAGGTGGACGGCCACAGCTTCCTCGCCATCGACACGCCGGGATTGCGGCGGACGAAGAGCCGCACCACCGACATCGACTTCTACTCCACGCACCGGGCTCAGCGGAGCATCCGCCGCGCCGACGTGGTGCTGCTCTTCTTCGACGCCTCGGAGCCGGTGGGCCGCGTCGACAAGCAGCTGGCCGACACGATCATGGAGGAGGCGAAGCCGGTCGTGTTCGTCGTCAACAAGTGGGATCTCTACGCGGGGGGAGTCGAGCGGGGCGAGTGGGCCGATTACCTCCGGGACACGTTCCGCACGATGCCCTGGGCGCCGGTGGCGTTCGTCACGGCGAAGAACGGCCGCAACGTGAAGGCGGTGGTCGACACCGCCCAGCGGCTCTACAGGCAGAGCCACGAACGGGTGCCGACGGCGAAGCTGAACACGATCGTGCGGGAGGCGGTCGACGCCAACCATCCGCCGGCCGATCCCCGCGGCCGTCCGGTGCGGATCTACTACGCCACGCAGGTCGAGACGGCACCGCCGACGATCGTGCTCTCGACGAGCGAGCCCAAGAGCGTGTCGGAGAGTTACAAGCGGTATCTCGTGGGCGCCCTCCGCAAGTCGACGCCGTTCCGCGAGGTGCCGATCCGCCTCTACGTTCGCGGCCGCACGACGGAGTCCAAGGAGGAGTAATCCGCCGCCCCGGAAACGCGGGTGGTACGGCTTCGATACAAGCCCCTGAGCGCAAGCGACGGGATTTCTCTCATGGCTCACGCAACGATTCCACGAGCTTCACCTGCCGTTCCGTGAAAGGCACGGCCCCGGCGAAGAGCCCCGGCTCGTCGACCTCCTCCGGCACGAGCCGCCGCACGATCGCCGCGGCGAGCGCCGCGATGCCCTCCCCGGTGACGACGCTCGTCCGCAACGTCCCCGCCGGCACCGGCGCGGCGGCCGTGGCCAGATCCACCTTGGACGCCACCAGCAATTCGCGGCGTGAGGGTGCGGGTGAACCGTCGGCGTCGACGTGCCGGCCGTCGCTCACCCGCAGCACGAGGTCGGCCGTTTCGCCGGCCGCCACGGCCCGATCGATTCCGGCCCGTTCGGTCGGGCCGGCCGCGAGCGCATCGGGGCCCGTATCCCGCAGCCCGGCCGTATCGATGAGGTCCACCTCCCAGCCGTCGAGCACGACCCGTGTCTCGAGGAGGTCGCGGGTCGTGCCCGCTTCCGGCGACACGATGCTGCGGGCATGGCCCGCCAACGCGTTCACGAGGCTGCTCTTGCCGGCATTCACACTGCCGATGAGCACCACCCGCCACGGCCGCACCAGCCGCAGGCCGACCCGTGCCGCACGCAGCAGCCGCTCGATGGCGTGCCGGGCCTCGACGCCTCGACCGGCCTGCAGGAGGCCTTGCACCCGCGTGAGTTCCGTTTCGAGCGCCGCGGCCAGCTGCCGCGCGAGTATCCGCGCCGCCTTCGGTCCACCCGCGGTCGCCAGCGCCTCGTGGGCCTCCACGTCGATCTCCGCCATGCCGCCGGCCCGCAGCCACGCCGGCCACGGCTGCCGCACGGCGCCCTGCCGCTCGAGGCTCACGAGCACCGCCTCCGCGGCGGCGCGGCCGCCGTGGCAGTGGATCTCGAGATCGTCCGCGCCGCGGCGGACGACCACCAGCTCTTCGCCGGCGTGATCCGCTCCGCCCGTCCAGCGTCCAAACACGATCGCGCCATCGGGCCGGCCTGCGAGCGGACCGCCCCGGGGCGCGAACAGCCTCGCCACGATCCGCTCGGCCATCGGCCCCGCCACGCCCACCACCGCGAGGGCACCGCGGCCGCCGGGGGTGAGCAGCGACGCCCGCGCCGCACCGGCCCCCTCTGGCCGGCCGACCTCGGCATGGCTAGAAACGTGCGAGGAAAAATCGTCTCTCACCCCGTTCACGGAGTCTGCAGCCATGGCCGATTGGATCGAGGAAGGTTCGAAGGCGCCCGATTTCACGCTGCCCACGCACGACGGCACGAAGCTGAAGCTGTCGAGCCTCAAGGGCGCGCCGGTCGTCCTCTATTTCTACCCCAAGGACGACACCCCCGGCTGCACGAAGGAGGCCTGCGGCTTCCGCGACGCCAAGGCCAAGCTGGCCAGGCACGAGGCGGTGGTGCTCGGCGTCAGCCCGGACACGCCCGAGAGCCATGAGAAATTCCGCCAGAAATACAAGCTTGCCTTCACGCTGCTGGCCGACGTCGACCACAAGGTCGCCGAGAAATACGGGGCCTGGCGGGAGAAGAACATGTATGGCAAGAAGTCGATGGGCATCGCGCGGAGCACCTTCATCATCGACGCCGCCGGCAGGGTGGCCAAGGTGTTCAAGGCGGTGAGGGCCGAGGGGCACGACGAGCAGGTGCTGGCGGCCCTGGCGGAGCTGTCGCGGCAGGAATAACCGTCACCAGATGACGCCCGCGGGGTGGCGGTTCACCGGCCGCGGCCGCGAAAGCCCGGCTCGCGGCGCGGTGCGGCGCATACTTGGGGGCCATCCGGAACGGCTTGATTCCGGTGGCCCTCACGGGACATGCGATGCAGTCGTTCCTCGCCAAATGCGCCGCCTTGGGAATCGTCGCCGGAGGATTCGCCGTGACCGGTGACCTGGGGCGGCTGGCCGACCGCGGCCGGCAGCTCCTCGACGCCAGCACGGTCCCCTCGGAGACGCCGGCGCAGCCCGTGACCGCCGCGGACACGCCGCCACGTACCCCGGAAGCGGCGCAAGCTCCCGCGGCCGCGCTGGCTCCGGCGGCCGACCTCGCGACCGCGCAAGCTCTTCCGGCCGCGCAGGCGCCAGCGGCAGTGCCAGCACCGCCCCGCGAGTCGCTCTTCGACGCGCCGGTGGGCCGGTCATTTGCGGTGCCGGCCCCGCCGGCCGCCGGCCCGGAAAGCATCGACCTCGAGTCGCTCGTCCCGGGCAGCCGCATGCTCGTCTGGGTGCGACGGCCCGGCGTGTCAGCGGCGGGCCGATCCACCGACCTCATCGCGTTGGACATGATCGCGCCCCGGTCCGGCGAGGCACTCGAGCATCGGCATGCCGCGCTCACGCACGGCGGCCAGACGGCCCCGGTGCATGCGGCCCCGCGCCGCGTGGTGATCACGCGTGATGCCGGCGGCCGGATCGCCAGGGGAGGCGTACTGCGGCTCGCGTCGGTGCGGGGCGTGAACGGCCTAGCCGCCGAGGAAACGGTCGGCACGATCCTGGCACTCGACGTCCAGGGCCGCTGAAGCAGGGCCGGCAAAGCCCTGCCGTCGCGGCCTCACGCCTAAGCCTCGCTGCCGGCTTCCTCGGCCTCGCGATCGCTCGACCAGCCGACCCGCTTCTTCGAGAGGCCGATCTTGCGCTCGTCGGTGTCGACGCGGAGGATCTTCACCTCCAGCGGATCACCCACCTTCACGACGTCCTCGGCGTTCTCGATCTTGTCGTCCGACAGCTCGGAGATGTGGAGCAGCCCCTCGAGGCCGTCCTCGAGGCCGACGAAGACGCCGAAGTTCGTGATCTTCGTGACGGTGCCCTTCACCACG
>JBJTSM010000691.1:0-5130 GCA_046076685.1 Planctomycetia bacterium
AGGCCGGATGGCTCCAGACCACCTCCCGCCCAAAACACTCGTTGGTGGGAGCCAGCAGGTGCGCGCGGCCCAGTTCCTCGTAGGCCGCCGGCGTGAGCCGGGCCAGGATGAGATCGCCCGTCTCGCTGAAGAGCCAGGTGCGGCCGTCCCCGGCATCCCCCTGCCGGATGAGAAACGCCGTGCCATGCCGGCCCCGCCGATCGCCGAGCGTGGGCACGCCCGTCTCCCAGAGCCGCCTGCCCGTGGCGAGATCCACCGCCGTGAGGAAGCCCGTCTCGCAGTCGCAGCCGTAGAGCGTGTCGCCCGAGATGAAGGGGGTGCTATTGGCACAGTAGACGGCCGATTTCGGATCGCCCCGCCAGGCGATGCTCGCGCCGGGCTTGTCGGCGGCGAGCGTGTAGAGCGCACCCACCCGGCCGATGCCGCTGGCAAACAGCACCTGCCCCTGCCGCGTGGCCGCCACCCGCGGCGCCATGATCGACATGCCGTAGGCCGGCTTCAGCGGCTGCGACCAGAGCACCGCGCCCGTCGCCGGATCGAGGGCATTGAGCTTGTCGGCATCCCAGATCACGAGCTGTCGCACCCCCGCCGATTCGATGATCGACGGCGGACAGTAGCCCGACTCGCTCGCCGAGAGCGCCCGCCAGAGTTCGCGGCCCGTGTCTTTGTCGAAGGCCACGGCCACGCTCCCCTCGCCCCCCACCAGGCAGAAGAGCCGGTTACCGTCGACGAGCGGGTGGCCGCAGAAGCCCCAGAGCGGCGTCGGTGTGGCATAGTCTTTCTGGAAATCCTTCGACCAGATCACCCGGCCGGTCGCCGCGTCGAGGCAGAAGAGGTTGCCCTCGGCGCCGAGCGAATAGACCTTGCCGTCGGCCACCGTCGGCGTGCACCGCGGACCCGACGCATAGGAGATCGCATAGGGGCGGTCATACTCGTGCTTCCAGAGCAGCTTTCCCGTCGCCGCGTCGAGGCAGAGCACCCGTTCCCGGCCGGCCAGCGTGGTGCGGTCGCTCGGGGAATTGGCGACGTCTCCCTCCCGCCGCTCGTAGTCCAGAAGATAGACGCGGCCGCCGGCCACCGCCGGACCGGAATAGCCCCCCTTCACCTCCACCCGCCACTTCACGGGCAGGCCCGCCGCGGGAACCGCCTTCACGATCCCCGTCTCCCGCCAGACGCCGTCCCGCCCCGGCCCCATCCACTGCGGCCAGTCGTCGCCACGGGCGGGGAGGGAGGAGAACGCCGCAAGCATCGTGAGCAGAAGCACCCTTGGGAAAAAGGAAAAAAAGGGGACATTCTGCTTTTTCAAATTGTCGCGGTCAGTCTGCCTATACGGGTTGGATGAAAAAGCAGAATGTCCCCTTTTTTCACGCATCGGTCGGCTCCGACCGTGGCTTGACGCTGACTCGTTCCAGCCAAGCGGAAAAATCCTGCAGCGTGGACTCGCCGGCAGCCAACGCGAGTGTCTGAATCACGGCGTCACGCTCGTCGCCATGGAAGCGAATGCCATTCGCTTCGAGAAACAGTGCGGCCGCCAGCAGGCCGCTCCGTTTGTTGCCGTCGAGAAACGGGTGATTCTTGACGATGCCGTGTGCATAGGCGGCGGCCAGATCGAAGAGGGAAGGGGACTCGTACGCGTGCATGTGTTGCGGTCTCGCCAAAGCCGAGAGCAACAGCCCCGGGTCGCGAACCCCCGCCGCTCCGCCGAACCTCGCGAGCAGTTTGTCGTGAAAGGAGAGGCAATCCTCTTCCGTCACCCATACCGGCTCGTTCATTTTGCGAGTTCGTTCAGGGCGTTGCGGTAGCGCTGGATCAGATCGTCGGCAATGGCCGCCTTCTCGGCGAACCCCGGCCGGTGGGCGGAGAGCCTGACCGATCCCTCTGCAGCCTCCGTCAGATACAGATGGTCGCCTTCCTTGACGTTGAGCAACGCCAGGGCCTCGGTGGGAATGATCACCCCCAGAGAATTGCCGACGCGGCGAATCTTCAAATCAAGGGTCATGTTGTAACTCTAGTGGGAACGAGGGGCGGTTTCAAGGTGTTTTTTGGATTCTTGCAGAAGCCGACAGGTGCACGTTCCGGTTGTCGCCGCGGATGGGGAATCGGCGCCGGGCGGTGGGCTATGGTGTGCAGACTGACAGTCTGCACCTACGGGGGAGCGGGGAGGCGGGGCCGAGGTCGCCAGCTATTGGGCGGCTTTGAGGTCGGCGGGCCTCGGCACGACGAGATCGAGCACCGCGCTCGCCTTGGGAAGATCCTCGCGGTGCTGATGGCCGTGGAAGAGCACCTCACCATACGGCCGCATCCTGTCCATGTCTGCCTTGCCGTCGTAGGCCGTGATCCACAGGATGTGCGGCCCGCCCGCATGCCCCCGGCCCGCGGGCGTTTCGTAGTGGCCGTTCTCGATCAGGGCGATCGTTCCCGGGCCCGATCCGCCGTTGGCGGTGTCGGGCTCGAAGAGGATTTCGCCGGCGGGCACCGGAACGGCTCCCATCGTGATCTTCCCGCGCAGCGAAAATCTGGCCGGCGGCCTGCTGCCGCAGCCGGCGCAGGCCGGAAGAAGGATCGCCGCCACCAGGCCGATCAGCCAGGCCGGAACGCGTGCGGGCAGGCGGGCGGGCAGGGAAGCGTGCATGGGCGTCACGGCAGGCTCCCGGCACCGTCGTTGCGGCTTCCGAGGCTGCGGTAGACAGCCAGGTCGATGCCGTCGGTGATGAACTGCACCGACGCATCCGCCATCACGAACCCGGCCCCGCCGGAATGACGGCTGCCGAACGTGTTCGTCATCACGTCATGGGTGGACACGCTGCTGGCGGCGTTGTTCAACGCCGAACTGTTGAGCGGCTTCATCGCCGCACAGAGCGTGGCATACATCGTTCCCCAAGCCCCGGTACCCGGAGTCGTCTGTACTGAAGAAGCCCACGAAGCGTACCAGTTCGGCCAGCTCGTCGGCGTGACCAGATACCGCGACTCGCCCACCATGAATACCTTCGACGACCCGTCGGTGATGTCGGCCTGCCTGATCTTGGAGTTGTTGAAAAACAGGCCGTTGTAGAACCAGTTTCTGTCCGGATACCCCTCCGAACTGCATGCCGCCGTCGCGCCGCCCCCCTGCACGGCGAGGTAGCTCGAGTAGGCCTGGCCGATCGCCGCCCGATCCGACGGGCACTCGAAGTCGGCGTTGCGAACGAGCTGGGCGGCCGAATTCGTCGATACGACGTTGTAGGTCGTGTTGCCCCAAAAGGACATGTATTCCGTGCTGTTGATCGGGAATTGATCGAACAGCCGTTGGTTCTCCAGATACGGCAGGATCGTGACGGCCCAGGGCGGCCCGTTCTCGTCGCTTGTCCTTTGTGTCACGAAAGCGGGCACGCAGTTGCTCGTGGCGCTCGATTGAAACGGGGTGATGACGCCCGACGGAAGTCTGCCCCGCGCATCGTGGTGGTGGTGCATGGCCAGGCCGATCTGCTTCATCTTGTGGCCGCACTGGCTCAGCCGCGCGGCCTCCCGAGCCGCCTGCACCGCGGGCAGGAGGAGGCCGATGAGCACGCCGATGATGCCGACCACGGCGAGGAGTTCAACGATGGTAAAAGCCGCACGTCCGCGCGGCGCGGGGATGCGGCATGCCGTGGGAGGCATGGTGTCGGTGGGTTTCATGGCACTCGCTTTCACGCTGGAAGCACGCTCGATGGGATTCCCGCTGTCGGACAGCCCCGCCGGTTTTTCAGGCCCGTGACCCGGGGCCGCAGGCGGCCGGCTGACGGCACGAAAAACCTTCGCTAACGTATACCCCACCCCCCCCTTGTCAAAGGAAATCGGGGACGGGCGAGGAGGTCAGGATGGCAGCGGCAGTTCCACGCCCACGTCGACGCCGTCCGGCCGCCAGTCGATGATCTCCATCTCCGCCGTGCGGCGGCCGCGGAACTCGTTGATCTTCGGCTTGAAGGCCACATGAAAGGGCTGGCCCGGCGACGGCAGGTGCGGCAGCCAGTCGGCACCGCCGAACGCCACGCCCCGCACCTTCGCGCCGTGCTGCGTGAGATTCATCGAGATGTGCCTCGCGCCGCCGCCGATCGTCCGCGGCGGCTCCGCCAGCCGCACGCCCGAGGCACAGAGGATCGGCCGCCGATTGCCCTGGCCGAAGGGCGCGAGCCGCTCGAGCTGCTGCACCGTGTCGAGCGTGAGCCCGGAGAGCGTCGTCTCGCCGTCGAGCGTGATCTGCGGCAGCCGCAGGCTCGCCGGCATCCGCCGCGCCACCGCCTCGAGAAACGCCGCGCGGAAGGCCTCGATCCTGCCGTCTTCGATCCGCAGGCCCGCCGCGGCCGCGTGGCCGCCGCAGCTGAGCAGGTGCTCCCGGCAGGCCATCAGCGGCTCGTGCACGTCAAACCCCGGCACGCTCCGCACGCTGCCGATAGCGGGCCGGCCCTGGTGCTCGTCGCGGGAGATCATCACGATCGGCCGATGCCACCTCTCCGCCAGCCGCCCCGCCACGATCCCGATCACCCCCGCATGCCAGCCGCGATCGTCGAGCACGAGGGCCGCGTCGCGGTCGGGATCGAACCGCTCCTTCGCCTGCTTGGCCGCGGCCAGCTGGATGCTCCGCTCCTCGGTCTCGCGGCGGGCGTTGAGCTCGTGCACGTAGTCGGCCAGCTGCACCGCCCGGCTCGCGTCGGTCGTGGTCAAGAGTTCGATGCCGCAGGCCGCCTGCCCGAGCCGACCGGCGGCGTTGAGCCGGGGCGCCAGCCGAAACGCGATGTCCTCGCTGTCGAGCTGCGACTTTTCGTGCAGCTTCGCCAGCTCCAGGAGCCGGGCGATGCCCGGCCCGCCCCGCTTCCGCAGGCATTCGAGGCCGTGCTTCACGTAGATCCGGTTCTCGTCGAGCAGCGGCACGACGTCGGCCACCGTGCCGAGCGCCGCGTAGCCGATCGACCTGAGCAGCATCTCCCGCAGCCGCGGCGTGACCTGCTTCGCGCCCGAGGCCCGCGTGGCGATCGCCCAGGCGAGCTTGAAGGCCACGCCCGCGCCGCACAGCTCGCCGAAGGGATAGTCGGCCCCCGGCAGCCGCGGATGCACGAGCACGTCGGCCTCCGGCAGCGTGTCGGCGAGGTTGTGGTGGTCGGTGATGATCAGCTC
>JBJTSM010000692.1:0-2430 GCA_046076685.1 Planctomycetia bacterium
GAACTCGACGGCCTGCTGGGCCGGCGGGTGGGCAGGGTGCACGTCGTGGGGGGAGGCGTGCAGAACAGGCTGCTTTGCCAGATGGTGGCCGACGCCACGAACCGGCCCGTGGTGGCCGGGCCGGTGGAGGCGACCGCGATCGGCAACCTGCTCGTGCAGCACGTCGCCCGTGACGGCGTGGTCGACCTGCGGACGGTCCGAGCGGTCGTCCGGGACAGCTTCGAGCTCGCCCACTACGAGCCGCGGGATGCGGCCCGCTGGGATGCCCGCCTCCGTGGCTAGCGGGATGCGACTTTGGTGTGGCAACGGCTTCGGGGCGGCTACTGCCGCAGCGTGCTGATCGCGACCATCGCCACGAGCGCCATCACCACCACGACCGCCGCACCGATCGCACGGCCCAGCCAGACGCGGGCCCGTCGCGCATCCTGCTCGTGCTGCAGCCGCTCCTGTTCGCGTTTCCGCTCGACGCTCGCCTCGGCCGCCAGGACGAAGAATTGATTGCACTTGGGGCAGACCACCCGCTGCCCCATCATCGACTGCGAAACCTTCAGCACGTGCCCGCGCGGGCAGGGGATGTGCAGCCGATCGTCGCGGCCCGCGGCCGCCGTCCTGCAGATCGGGCAGACGTCGCCGCCTGCGTCGGACACGCTCGGCCCACGGTAGCCGCAGATGCAGGAGATGGAGTCGCCCATGCGAGCAGTCTATCAGGCCGCCCGATGCTGCGCGGCCGGTTTCTTCGTCGCCGTGCCGTGCTCGACGTGCACGATCGCGTCGGCCAGCGCCAGCGTGCTGGCCCGGTGCGTGATCATGATCACGGTGCGATTCTCCACGTAGCGTGCCAGCGACTCGTGGATCAGCCGCTCGCTCTCCACGTCGATCTGGCTCGTGGCCTCGTCGAGCACGAGAATCTCGGCATTTCGCAGGATCGCCCGCGCGAGCGAGATCCGCTGCCGCTGGCCGCCCGACAGCCGAAAGCCGTTCGGCCCGACCATCGTATGATAGCCGTCGGGGAAATCGGTGATGAACTCGTGGGCGTGCGCCTGCCTGGCGGCCGCGACGACCTCTTCCTCCGTGGCGTCCCAGCGGCCGTAGCGGATGTTGTAGAGGATCGACTCGTTGAAGAGTTCGGTCTGCTGCGTCACCAGCGCGATCCGGCGGCGGACGTCGTGCAGCGCCAGTTCGGTGAGCGGCACGCCGTCGAGCATCACGTCGCCCGACGTGGGGTCGTAGAATCGGCAGATCAGGTTGATGAGCGTGCTTTTCCCACCGCCGTTGGGACCGACGACGGCGACCCGTTCGCCGAACCGGATGGAAAGATTCACGTTCTTCACGACCGTGTCGATCCCGTCGTAGCTGAACGAGACGTCCCGCAGCCTGATTTCGCGATGGGGCGAGGGGAGCGACTTCGGCGCCGTCGCTTCGACGAGTTTCGACGGGGTGTCGAGCAGCGCATAGAGCGACTGGGCTCCGACGACCCCCATGTTGAGCCCCGTCAGCACGCCGGACAGCTTGCGAACCGGGTCGCTGGCCCCGATCAGCATGCCGAAGAACACCATGATTCCCGGCACGGTCATCGGACGATCCGTCATCGTGATGCCGAAGATCTGGGTCTGCTGATTGATCACCAGCCACGCGCCGACGGCGATCGACGTCGCCACCATGCCGATGCCCAGGATCTCGGTGATCGGATTCGCCAGGGCGAAATAGAACGTGTGCCACATGCCGGTGCGGAGCATGTCGCCCGTGCAGTTGCGGAAACGCTGGCGCTCGAAATCCTCCATCGTGTAGGCCTGAACCGTGAGCACGTTGTTGAGCGTTTCGAGCAGCACGTGGTGGAAGCCCTTGGAACGCGAGAGAATGTGCTTCGATACGCCGCGAATCCGCCGGTTCAGCCAGACCATCAGGAAGCCGACGATCGGCGCCATCGTCAGGCAGGCGAGGGTGAGCTGCCAGGAAATGCAGAAGGCGCCGGCCAGGCACGCGATGATCTTCAGGGGCTCCGTGATGGCCCCGCCGTAGACCGCCGTGATGCCGGCGGCGAGCATGTCGGTCGTGTGGGTGAGTTGCGCCAGGAAGCCGGCCGACCCCTGCCGCATGAACTGGGCCCTGTCGAGTTCGATCGCCTTGTCGAACACCCGCAGCCGGAGGTCACGGCTGATGTTCATCGCGACCCAGCCCACCATCAGCGTGCCGGCGAGCAGGAAAGCATGCTTCAGGAAGGTGCTGAAGACGATCAGGCACACGACCAGGAGAACCGTCTGGAATGGATCCTTCGGCAGCCACCGCTCGAGCCATGGCGCGAGCTTCCGGGCCGTGGTGATGACCGCGTCGTCGCGATGGCGGTCCATGACGATGGTGTCGATGCGGCTGCGGGCCCGCGTGGCGGCGGCGGCGTCGAGCGTTCCGGCGTCCAGCGTCGCCTTCAGTTCC
>JBJTSM010000693.1:0-2258 GCA_046076685.1 Planctomycetia bacterium
GCGAGCCCGGCGGGGGCGATCCCGCCGATCACCGGTGCGTCGTTCACCGGCACGATCGTGATGGTCTGCGTGACCGTGGGCGACGTGCCGCCGTCGCCGACGGCGGTGCAGGCGGTCGTCCGCAACGTGGCCTACACGAACGAGAACGAGAACCCCCTGTCACCCCTGACCCGGTCGCTCGCGTGGCAGCTCACCGACGGCGTCGGCGGCACGTCGCCCACGGTCACGCAGACCATCACGATCGTGCCGGTGAACGACGCACCGGTGATCGGCGGGATCGCCCCCGCCGGGCTCGCCTATACGGCCGGCTCGAGCTGGCTGCCGATCGCCGCCGACGCGACCGTGGCCGACGTCGATTCGCCGCGGTTCGGCGGCGGGACGCTCTCCGTGGCGTTCGTCACCGGCGGCCTGGCCTCCGACCGGCTGGCGGTGCAATCGCAGGGCACGGGCCCCGGGCAGATCGGCGTTTCGGGCACCGCCATCACCTGGGGTGGCACGACGATCGGGCTCTGGAACGGCGGCACGGGCACGACGCCCCTCGTGATCGCGCTGAATGCCGCGGCCACGCCGGAGGCGGTGCAGGCGCTCCTCAGGAGCATCGCCTACTCAAGCGTGGCGGCCGACCCCACGAATGGCGGCACCGCCACCGCCCGCACGATCCGCTTCACGCTCTCCGACGCGGCGACGGCGGCCGGCGGTCTCTCCGCGACGGTGACGACGGCGCTCGCCGTGTCGCGCTGATCGCGGCCTGTCACGACTTCCGCGGGTTTGCTCGACCGAGGCTGGACGACGGTCGCAGCCAGCCCTGAAACGGCTCGTAGATCCGCACCGCGAATACGACCTCGCCGGCCGACAGACCGAGCGGCGAGCCTGCCGCCGCGACCGCCTCGGCGACGCGACGCCCGACCGATCCGGTGGGCTCGATCGCGTGAAAGCGATATCCGACATCACAGGTGATGCGGTCACTGAGCGCGTAGGTGAGTCCGCCGCCCGCCTGCCAGGCAACCCCGCCCAGACGCCCCGAGCCCGCGCCGGCTGCGGCTTCGCCATCCACGGCAGGACGACCGGCAAAGCCGTAGCTGCAGCCGCCGATGCCGAGTCCAGCACCGAGATAACCGCCAAAGTGTTCGGTGAACTGCAGATCCCTCCAGGCATTCACCGTCGTCGACCACTCGTCGGCCACCGCGGAATGAAACACGCCCGAGGCGGCCGGCGCGGTCGGCCCCGACTGCTCCGACGGGCCCGGCGTCGCCCGGTGGCGGCCCTCGAGTTCGACACGCAGGCCGCCGAAGGGCCGCAGAATCTCCACGCCGATCGCTCCCTCGCCATGCATGATCGAGCCGCTGAGCAGCCTGTCGAGTATCGCGCCACCGGGAGCATCGTCCCCGGGATTCCCCTCGGCCCCGCCCAGCGACGAGCCGATCATGCCCGTGAGATAAAGCCGTCGTTCCGACGCGGTGTCATCGGCCGGGACATCGAAGCAGGGATCGGCCTGATCGTGGGCCAGGCTTCCACCGACGGCGGGAGCCTCCGAACCGATGGCACCACGAACGTCGGCGAAGAGTACCGCCGCGAGGAACATGAACGCGGTCAGGCGACCAACCGCATGCGTCGTCGTGGCGATCATGGCTGTCGACTCCCTGACGACCTCTCGCCGCGCCACCGGGCTTCACGTCCCCGGTGGCCGGATCCCCTGCAGCGCCGCGATTGTACGGCGGCAAGCCGATGGTCCATGCCGCCGCCTCGATCGGCCGCGAAGCCTGCGACAAAAACACACCGGACACTTGGCCGGGAGCACTCGGCCGTTCGGCGGCCGCGATCCCTATACTGAGACTTCCGCGCCGAGCCTCCATCGGCCAGCCCCGCCCCCGTCCCGGAGCCGCCGATGCCGTCGTGGTCGCTGCCACTGTCCCGTGAGCCGGAACTGATGGACGATCCGGCCCTCCCGGCGGCCGACCACGTCGCGGCCCTCGGCGCCCTGGGCACGATCAACCTGATCTCGCGGACGGCCGCCCACCTGGCCCGTGGCATCGGGGCCTTGCGGCCCGACCCCGCCGCGCCGCTCACGGTGATCGACGTGGCCTGCGGCGGGGGCGACGTGACCGTCGCGCTCGAGCGGCGGCTCACGAGGTTGGCGACAGACCGGCAGACGTCGGTCGTCGGCATCGACATCAGCCCCCGCGCCCTCGAACGGGCCGCACGGCTGGCGACGTCCCGGGCGGCAATGGCGACGTTTCAGACCCGTGACGTGCTCCGCG
>JBJTSM010000694.1:0-5819 GCA_046076685.1 Planctomycetia bacterium
GAGTCTTAAAACCTAACAGCATTGATTAAAGAGGCGATTTTGGGTTTAATTATAGCATTGAGAGGCAGAATTTAGTCTTGGATTCTCTTTTTGTCGTAAAGTTTCGCTTTATGACGCAAATCGCGGACTAAAGGAATGCTCTTCACTATCGCGTTTTTTTTTAGTATAGACCAGTCCCTCCCAAAGCAAATCCCCTACCGATCAAGGCAGGGGACAGCTTTAATTACCTGAAACCAGTCGTCGTTTAGCCGAACTTACCAGCCGTCGAAGCAATTAAGAAAGCCGCATAGGTCAGGATATAACCCACCGTAAAGTGAGCTAAACCAACCAAACGAGCTTGAACGATGGAGAGAGCAACGGGCTTATCTTTCCAACGAACCAGGTTCGCCAGAGGAGTCCGCTCATGGGCCCAAACAATCGTTTCGATCAACTCTTGCCAATAACCACGCCAAGAGATGAGGAACATGAAGCCAGTCGCCCAGACTAAGTGTCCGAAGAGGAACATCCAAGCCCAAACAGACAGGTTGTTCACACCGTAGGGATTGTAACCATTAATTAACTGCGCCGAATTTGCCCAGAGGTAATCACGGAACCAACCCATCAGGTAGGTAGAATTTTCGTTGAACTGAGCAACGTTACCCGACCAGACACCCAGATGTTTCCAGTGCCAGTAGAAGGTTAACCAGCCCAAGGTGTTCAGCATCCAGAACATCGCAAGGTAGAAAGCATCCCAAGCAGAGATGTCGCAAGTACCGCCACGACCGGGGCCATCACAGGGGAAGGAATAACCGAAGTCTTTTTTATCGGGCATTAATTTGGAGCCACGAGCATCCAAAGCACCTTTGACCAGAATTAACACTGTGGTGTGTAATCCGAGGGCGATCGCATGGTGAACCAAGAAATCACCGGGGCCAATGGGCAGAAACAGGGAATTGCCACCACTATTGATTGCATCTAACCAACCAGGCAACCAAGCGGCATTCGCGCCAGAAGCCAGACTACTAGGATTGGATAAAAGCACATCAAAGCCATAGAGAGCCTTACCAGATGCCGCTTGAACCCATTGAGCAAACACGGGTTCAATCAAAATTTGCTTCTCAGGCGTTCCAAAAGCCACCACGACATCGTTATGAACGTAGAGACCTAAAGTATGGAAACCGAGGAAGAGTGAAACCCAGCTTAAGTGGGAAATCAGAGCTTCTTTGTGCTCTAACATCCGCGCTAAGACGTTGTTTTTGTTGGCAACGGGATCATAGTCACGGACAAAGAAGATCGCACCGTGGGCAAACGCACCGACCATCAAGAACCCAGCAATATACTGGTGATGGGTGTAGAGAGCCGCTTGGGTGGTGTAGTCCTTAGCGATAAACACATAGGACGGTAGGGCATACATATGCTGGGCCACCAGCGAGGTAATAACCCCTAAGCAAGCCAACGCTAAACCGAGTTGGAAGTGTAGGGAATTATTCACCGTGTCGTAGAGGTTTTTATGACCTTCACCGGTTAAGGGGCCTTTGTGAGCATTCAGAATTTCTTTAATGCTGTGGCCAATACCCCAGTTGGTGCGGTACATATGACCCGCCACGATGAAGATCACGGCGATCGCCAAATGGTGATGGGCAATATCCGTCAACCACATAGACTCGGTTTGGGGATGGAAACCACCGAGGAAGGTGAGAATCGCTGAACCCGCGCCTTGAGCCGTTCCAAACACATGATTAGCCGTATCGGGATTTTCCGCATAGACTCCCCAGTTACCGGTAAAGAAGGGCAGTAACCCCGCCGGGTGAGGAGGCGTAGAAAGGAAGTTATCCCAACCAACGTGCTGACCACGAGATTCCGGAATCGCTACGTGGATTAAGTGACCGGCCCAAGCCAGAGAGCTAACCCCAAACAGACCCGCTAAGTGGTGATTCAAGCGAGATTCCGCATTTTTGAACCAAGCCAAGCTAGGACGGAACTTCGGTTGGAGGTGCAGCCAGCCCGCAAACAGGAACAAAGAAGCCAGAATGAGGAGGAAAACTGCGCCTTGGTAAAGCTCCTGGTTCGTGGTCATCCCAATGGTATAGAACCAGTGGTAAACCCCAGAATAGGCAATGTTCACCGGATTAGAAGCCCCAGCTTGAGTAAACGCCTTTAACGCGCCTTCCCCAAAATGAGGATCCCAAATCGCATGGGCGATCGGACGAATATTTAACGGATCCTTGATCCATTGTTCAAAATTACCTTGCCACGCGACGTGGAAAAGGGTGCCAGAAGTCCACAGAAAAATGATGGCGATATGACCGAAATGAGAGGCAAAAATCTTTTGATAGAGATTTTCCTCTGTCATCCCATCATGGGTTTCAAAGTCGTGGGCTGTAGCAATCCCATACCAAATCCGACGGGTGGTCGGGTCTTGGGCGAGATCCTGGCTAAATTTGGGAAATTTAGTTGCCATAGCTTTATCGGAAATTCTCCTCGTTAAGCAAGCAAAATGAGGCAAATGCAGAATGCGCTGCTCATTTCCGTTTTGTTAAAAAGAACTACAACCAGAGGTAAAGGTTATAGCCAGTGAAAGAAAAAGAACGGATTTAACTGGGTCGGCAAGCCGCCTAAAAACCGTATGTAGAGTCTTAGGAATGGCTTCAGGGAAAAGGCAAGAAAAGTTTCCTAACCTCCTACCCTGACTCCGCAATCCTAAGTAAACAGTCTAACCAATGGACAGACTACGTGCTAAGAAGAACGCCCAGGTGGTCACAATACCGCCTAACAGATAGTGAGCTACCCCCACCGCACGTCCCTGAATAATACTCAGAGCGCGGGGTTGAATCGCCGGAGCCACATTTAATTTATTGTGGGCCCAAACAATAGACTCAATCAGTTCTTGCCAATAGCCGCGTCCACTAAAGAGGAACATCAAGCTAAACGCAAAGACGAAGTGACCTGCCAAGAACATAATTCCGTAGGCCGATAAAGCCGAACCGTAGGAATTAATCACATTAGCCGCCTGTGCCCAGAGGAAGTCGCGTAACCAACCGTTAATGGTGATCGCACTTTGAGCAAAGTTGCCGAGGGTGACATGGGTAACAGTCCCATCGGGCGCAACCGTGCCCCAAACATCAGACTGCATTTTCCAACTGAAATGGAAGATCACTACCGATAACGAGTTATACATCCAGAACAGTCCGAGGAAAACGTGATCCCAGCCCGAAACTTGGCAAGTACCACCCCGACCGGGGCCATCGCAGGGGAAGCGGAAGCCTAAATTCGCCTTATCAGGGATTAAGCGAGAGCTACGCGCATAGAGCACCCCTTTGAGCAGGATTAACACCGTAACGTGGATCGTGAAGGCATGGATATGGTGAACCATGAAATCCGCAGTGCCAAGGGCGATCGGCATCATAGCCACTTTTCCAGCCACCGCAACGGTGCTACCACCAAAGGCAAAACTCGCCGGTTCGAGGGCATGGGGAGCGGTACCACCAGGGGCAATAGCATTAATATGTTGTACCCACTGAGCAAAGACCGGTTGCAGTTGGATCGCCGTATCCGAGAACATATCCTGGGGACGACCTAAAGCCCGCATCGTGTCATTGTGGATATACAGTCCAAAGCTATGGAAGCCGAGGAAAATACAAACCCAATTTAAATGGGAAATAATAGCGTCACGGTGACGTAACATCCGGTCTAACAGATTGTTAACGTTCTTAGCCGGATCGTAATCCCGCACCATGAAAATCGCCGCGTGAGCACCAGCCCCAACGATCAGGAAGCCGCCAATCCACATATGGTGAGTGAACAGGGACAACTGGGTCGCGTAGTCGATCGCCTGATAGGGATAGGGAGGCATCGCATACATATGCTGAGCCACAATGATCGACAGAGAACCCATCAACGCCAAGTTAATCGCTAACTGAGCGTGCCAGGAAGTCGTCAGGATTTCATAAAGACCCTTGTGGCCTTCGCCAGTGAAGGGACCCTTATGGGCTTCGAGGATTTCTTTCATGCTGTGACCAATGCCCCAGTTCGTGCGGTACATATGACCAGCAATGATGAACAGGACAGCGATCGCCAGATGGTGATGAGCCACATCACTTAACCAGAGACCCCCCGTTACGGGATTTAAACCGCCTTTAAAGGTTAAGAAGTCCGAATAGACACCCCAATTCAGCGTAAAGAATGGTGTTAAACCTTGGGCAAAGCTGGGGAAAAACTCGGCCATCTTCCCAGCATCCAGAATATATTCCTGGGGCAGGGGGATGTCCTTGGGAGACACACCAGCATCTAAAAGTTTATTAACGGGTAAAGAAACGTGGATTAAATGACCTGTCCAAGCCAAAGAGCCTAAGCCCAATAGACCAGAGAGGTGGTGATTCATCATGGACTCCACATTCTGGAACCATTCCAGTTTGGGAGCCTTAACGTGGTAGTGGAACCAACCAGCAAACAGCATCAGGGCAGCCATCACCAAACCGCCGATCGCGGTGGCATAAAGCTGAAAGCTGTCAGTAAAGCCGGCGGCCCGCCACATATAAAACAGACCGGAGGTAATTTGAATACCGTGGAAGCCACCACCCACATCGCCATTCAAAATCCCTTGACCCACGATGGGCCAAACGACTTGAGCACTAGGCTTAATGTGAGTGGGATCAGCTAACCAAGATTCATAGTTAGAGAACTTCGCGCCGTGGTAATACATACCACTGAGCCAGACAAAAATAACGGCGAGATGCCCAAAATGAGCACTGAAGATCTTGCGCGAAACATCTTCTAAATCGCTGGTCTGACTATCAAAATCATGGGCATTGGCGTGGAGGTTCCAAATCCAGGTCGTGGTTTTTGGGCCTCTAGCTAAAGTCCGGTCAAAGTGGCCAGGCTTGCCCCATTTCTCAAAGGAAGTCGGGACAGGATTGGTATCAACCGTGACTTTGGCTTTCGCCTCTCTTTCGGGAGGACTAATTGTCATGAGGGTACTCCTCTCTCGACAACGAACTTCAAGGGTTTCCTAATGTGAATAGTGTAATAGAGCAAGGTCAAAATGGCTAACCAGTTTTACTCCCTCGATTAACAATATTCAATTCACTCAGGTTCAAGGGGAACCCAGCGTGAGCATTACTAGAAAATCATAGGGCTTGACCTCGATTTCTGACTAGACGCTTAACAATAATTAAAATTTCGCCAATTCTTCACTCCATCTGCCTTACAACCACAGACAAGGCCGCCAAAAGTCAAGACAAAAGTCCTTTTCTTTACAAAAAGTTACACTTCTCTCAGAAACCTATCGAAAACCCAAAAAAATCCTATCCGTTGTATAGATAAGATTCATAACCATCATTTCTTTTAGGCTATTTTAAGTTTTGTAAAGATTGTGTAAAGAAGTTTACAAATATGATAAAGGGCTGATAAAGGGCGATTAAAACGATGGATTATTGCCGCGCATCGGAGCCGGTGCCTTACTGGGGGATGGTGTTTCCGTCATCGCCGGAGAAAGTGAATTGGCCTCAGTCGGTGGCGGAGGCACTTGGAAATTCAGCAGGGCTTGGCTATCCGGAAAATAACTAATGTAGGGTGACGCATCCCCAGAGCTTCGCCATTGTTCACGACTGATCGTGATGGCCAACAGAGGAGCGACCTCTTTATCGTTGACCCCCATCACCACCACCCGTAACTGATTCAGGTCTTGATCACGCTCAAAGCGTTGTTTGAGGGTTTCAGTGGTTAATACCCTAGCTCGTTGGACAAAAGTGTTAAATTCTTCGTTGGGTTGGCGATACAGGGTCAGTGGGATTTAGGGCGAACGCATCTTATTTTTGAAAGGTAGGCTGGATAAGGGTTTC
>JBJTSM010000695.1:0-7148 GCA_046076685.1 Planctomycetia bacterium
CCACGGTCGATTCGATGCCGCGGCCGCACGGGCCGCCATCGAGGATCAGGTCGATGCGGTTGCAGAGGCCCTCGAGCACGTGGCCGGCCGTCGTCGGTGTGAGCTGCGTGGAGCGATTGGCGCTGGGGGCGGCCAGCGGCCTGCCGAGCATCGCGATCAGCCGTCGCGTGAGCGGATGCTCCGGGCACCGCAGCGCGACGGTCGGGCCGCCCGCGGTCACGACGTCGGGAATCCGCGGCCCGCGCGGCACGATCACGGTGACGGGGCCGGGCCACAGCCGCGCCGTGATCCGCTCCGCGGCCGCCGGCCAGCTGGCGGCGAGCGACCGGGCCATGGCGGCGTCGGCCACGTGCACGATCAGGGGGTTGGTCGCCGGCCGGCCTTTCGCGGCGAAGATCCGCCCGACCGCGTCGGCGTCGAGCGCGTCGGCCGCGAGTCCGTAGACGGTTTCGGTCGGGATGGCGACGACGGCGCCATCGGCCAGCAGTTTCACGGCCCGCTCGACCGCCGCCTCGGTGCGGACCGGCGGCGCAGGCTGCCCCGCGGGCCAGGGCACGGGCAGAACGTCGGGAAGTGGGCGGGGCATGCCGACATGGTTGCAACGAACAGCGGGTGAGAGCAAGATGCTGCGTCCTGGATCGTCTTTCGGATCCAGTTTTTTGCGATTTGGTTTTCAGCTTTGGCTCACGGAGTCCGTGCTATGGCCGCCAGTCCGCCCCGTGTGGGCATCGTCATGGGGAGCCGGTCCGACTGGGCCACGCTGCAACGGGCCGCCGAAACGCTCGGGGAGTTCGGCGTGCCGCACGAATGCGACATCGTCTCGGCCCATCGCACACCCGACAAACTCGCCGCCTACGCCAAGGGGGCGGCGGATCGCGGCCTGAAGGTGATCATCGCCGGTGCGGGAGGGGCCGCCCACCTGCCCGGCATGCTGGCCGCCCAGACCCACCTGCCCGTGCTCGGCGTGCCGGTCGAGTCGTCGATGCTCCGGGGCGTCGATTCGCTCCTCTCGATCGTGCAGATGCCGGCGGGCATTCCCGTGGGCACGCTGGCGATCGGCCCCGCCGGGGCTGCCAACGCCGCCCTGCTGGCGGTCGCGATCCTGTCGCTCGAGGATGCGGCGCTGCGGGAAAAGCTCGTCGCCTATCGCACCGCGCAGACCGGCCGCGTCCTCGGTGAGCGGCTCGAAACGGAAGGCACGTCATGGTCGGATCGGCCGAGCGAAAAGTGAACCCGGCCGTCATCGCTCCGGTCATCCCGCCGGGCGGCACGCTCGGCGTGATGGGGGGCGGTCAGTTGGGCGCGATGTTCGCCATGGCCGCCAAGCGGATGGGCTACCGAGTCGAGGCGTTTTCCGACGTCGCCGATTGTCCGGCCGCGCATCACTGCGATCGGGTGCACGTCGGGGCGTACGACGATCCGGCGGCGTTGCTCGCCATGGCCCGGGGGATCGACGTGTTGACGTTCGAGTTCGAGAACGTCCTGGCGGCGCCGCTCGAGGCCTTGGTCGGCCTGGTGCCGGTGCGGCCGGCACCCGAGGTGCTCTTCACCACCCAGGATCGTGGCCGCGAGAAGGCGTTTTTGGTGCGCGAGGGATTCGCGTGCGCACCCCATCGGCTCGTCCGATCGCGGGACGAACTCCACGCCGCCGTCTCCGCGCTCGGCCTGCCCGCGGTGCTCAAGACGGCGGCCTTCGGCTACGACGGCAAGGGGCAGCGGAAGCTCGACGCCGACGCAAGCCCGCGGGACATCGACGCCGCGTGGGACGGATTGGCGGTTCACGCGGAATGCGTGCTGGTGCTTGAAGGCTGGGTCGATTTCGAGTGCGAGATTTCCGTCGTGGCGGCCCGGGGGCTCGACGGCTCCACCGCTGTCTTCGCACCGACCCGCAACCACCACAGCCATCACATCCTCGACATCTCCTCCACGCCGGCGGGCCTGCCCGACGCCGTGCTCGACACGGCCCGCGAGATGGCCGCGGCGGTGCTTCAAAAACTGGACGTCGTGGGGGTCGCCTGCGTGGAGTTCTTCGTGACGAAGGACGGCCGGGTGCTCGTCAACGAGATCGCGCCGCGGCCGCACAACTCCGGCCACCTCACCATCCAGGCCTGCGAGACCTCGCAGTTCGAGCAGCAGGTGCGGGCGATCTGTGGCCTGCCGCTCGGCTCGACGACGCAGCGGGCGCCGGCCGCGATGGCCAACCTGCTCGGCGACTGCTGGAACGACGGCGCGCCCGACTGGGCCGCCGCCCTGGCCGTGCCGGGCGTGAGCCTCATGCTCTACGGCAAGCGCGAGCCCCGGCCGGGCCGCAAGATGGGGCACCTCACGGCACTCGCCGACACGGTCGAAACGGCGATCGCGAACGTCGCCCGCGCCCGGTCGCTGGCGTGCCGGCGAGCGTAGATCGCCTTCGCGTCTGGTGGATTGCCGGCTCCGCGGCTGCGTTACTGCGGGGTGAGGGAGCGGCCGCGCCAGGTGGTTTGCAGGCCGAGGAGCCGCCGCGCGAGGCTCACCCACTGGATGGTGAGGAACACGAGGATTCCCAGCGGGTGGGCGATCGCGCTCGACAGGCTCTGCCGAAACCGCACGGCCGTGAGCAGCCGCGGCAGCATGGCGAGCACGACGGCGGCGCAGCACGCCACCACGGCCCACGCGGGCCAGCCCTGCCAGCGGGTCGCTGCGCCCCAGGCGACGAGGCCCCATGGGAGCACCTGGCCGCCGGCCAGGAGCAGCGTGAAGGGCAGGATCGTGGCGGGAGAACCGATGCCCTCGGTCGCGTTCTTGGAGAGCCCCTGCCAGACGTCACTGCTTCGCACGTACATCCGGCAGGAGGCGATGTCGGTGGCGTCGAAGATGTCGGTGCGGAGGCCGGCGCGGCGAAACGCCCGCGGCAGCTTGATCCCGTCGTGCAGCGAGGCACGGATCGCGGCATGGCCGCCGGCCTGCCGGTAGTCGCCGCGGCGCGTGACGAAGAGCTGGCCGCAGCCGGCCGCCAGCCCGGGAGAGTTGTCGCTGCGGCTGCGGGCGACCGGCAGAAAGCCGAGCAGCACGAAGTGGATCAGCGGCAGCAGGAGCCAGTCGAGGAACGAGCCGGTCACCTGCCGCGGAAAGCCGGAGACGAGCGCGGCCTGGGCGGCATCGAGGCCGGCCACGCACCGGCTGACGGCGTCGGCCGAAAGCCGGACGTCGGTGTCGACAAACACGAGCGTGTCGTGGCTCGCGGCCTCGGCCAGCTGCGCGCAGGCGTGTTGTTTGCCGCACCAGCCGGCCGGCAGTGGCCGACCGTGGACGAGCCGCACCCGGCGATCTGCGGCGGCGATCCGCTCCACGATCGCGGCCGTGCCGTCCGACGAGGCGTCGTCGAGCACGACCACCTCGAGATCGACGTCGCGGCTGCCGAGGACGGCCCGCAGGCACGGCTCGATCGCCGTCGCCTCGTTCCGCGCCGGCACCAGCACCGACACCTGCGGCGCGGGACGGCCGGCCGACGCCCCCTGCCCTGCCCCCGCCCGCACCGGCTCGGGGGCGGGGAGAAATACCTTGAGATTGAGGATCGTGAGCAGAGCAGGAACCGCCGCCAGGGCGACCGCCGTCAGCGCGAGTGTGGCAATCATCGCGACGCTCATCCGAGCCGCTCCCCGCCATGCGAGGCATCGAACCGCTCGCCGCGTCGCCAGGCGCCAAGACGTCGCAGGCCGTCGTAGATCCAGCCCACGCCGACGGATCCGGAGGCCAGCACCGTGAAGGCACCCGGGTCGCGGCGGATCGCGGCTCGGGCGAGCCGGTCCTGCGTGTCAGCCAAGGCCGTTTCGAGCACGGCCGTCCACTCCTTCGCGTCACGCCGGCTCGCGTCGGCGATCCGCAGTGCCGGGCCGAACGCCACGAGGGCCTCCGGCAGCCGCTCGCTCCAGAAGGGATACTCCACCGCCACCGGCACGATCAGGCCTCGTTCGGCCGCCGCCGCGGCGTGCGCCACGCCGGGCCGGATTCCCGGCGGACGCATCCGCGGATCGGCGAACTCCCCCTGCGATGTGATCCAGAAGATCACGTCGGTCCGGCGGCTGGCCGCCCGGGCGGCTTTGAGAAAGCGGGCGGCGCCCCGCCGTGTGTCGGGCTCGATGCCGAGGAATCCGATCCGTTCCATGAATCGGTACTTGCCGAGCGCCCGGGCGTCGATCGGGCCGTAGTTCAGGCGGTCGGGATAGAGCCTGTCGGCCAGCAGGAGAAAGGTGAGTGGGTCCCACCAGCCCGGATGGTTCGCGTAGAAGATCGCCGGCTCACCCGCGATGTCGGGCGGCACCGCCCGGCCGGCCCCGTCTTGGAGCAGCCGCAGGGCGTGAAAATGACGGCGAAAATACCGCCGCACGTACCACATGAACCAGCCGTACAACCGGCGCGAGAACGGGGGCAGTTCGAGGTCGTGGCGGTCGTCGGGCGGCGGCATGGCGGCGGCGCCCGGAGCGGGCGGGCGGTCCCGATCGGGCATTCTCTTCAGGCGGGGCAGGCGACCGGGCCCGCCGGTGACGCCGTCCGCGCGACGATTCCATCCTTGTCGACGCAATCGGCGGCGATCCAGCCCGACATCATCACCATCGGCATGCCGGGTCCGGGATGGGCCGCGCCGCCGGCCAGGTAGAGCCCCTCGATGTCGGGCGACCGGTTGGCGGGTTTGAACGCCCCGAGAAACTTGCCGTGGCTGGCCAGGCCGTAGATCGCGCCGTCGAGCACGTGGTAGCGGTCGTTGATGTCCTGCGGTGTGAGGGCCCGTTCGAAGACGATGTGCCGCTCCAGATCCTTCATGCCGGCCGTGGTCTCCAGCTTCTCGATGATCCGCCGTCGATAGGGGGCGAACATCTTCGACCAGTCGTGGTGCGGCCGCAGGTAGGGGGTGTGCACGAGCACGTAGAGGGCCTCGCCTCCGGGTGGCGCGACCTCCGGATCGGTGACGGCCGGTGCGCACACGTAGCAGGTCGGATCGGGCGCGGGCTCCCCGCGCCGGTAGATCATCTCGAACTCCTCGTGCGGATCGTGCGAGAAGACGAAGTTGTGGTGGATGAGCTGCTCATACCGCTTGTCGAGGCCGAGATAGAGCACGACGCCCGAGCAGGCGGGCTCGTAGCGTCGCCGCTGGAGGAATTTCTGGCGGGGCTGCCCGTCCACGAGTTCGCGGTGCGTGCGGACGCTGTCGGAATTGCTGACGACGGCCCCGGCGGCGATCGTCTCGCCCGCCTCCGTCTCGACCCCACGGACACGGCCGCCCTCGACGACGATCCGGCGGATCGGCGTCCGCGTGCGGATCTCCACGCCCAGGTCGACGGCCAGGCTCGCCAGCGCCCGTGGCACGGCGCCGGTGCCGCCCCGCGGATACCAGACGCCATCGTGCGATTGCATGTGGGCGATGCCGCAGAGCACGGCCGGCGAGGCCTCGGGCGAACTGCCGACGTATTGCGTGAAGTGGTCGAGCATCTGGGCCGCCCGCTGGTCGGGCACGAACGACCGTACCGTGCCGGCCACGCTGTGGCCGGGCCGCATGCCCAAGACCTCCTTGACGATCGAGAACGACATCCCGCGGCGGGGGTCGAACATGTCTTTCAAGCCCCCGACGCTGCGCCAGAAGAAGTATTCGTCGGAGAGCCGGTGCAGCTGTTCCGAGAGGTCCATGAACCGGGCATAGCCCCGACCGCTCCCGGTGCCGGGGGCGTAGGCGTCGAGCGTGGCCTGCATGCGGTTGACCTCGGCGTGGAGGTCGAGCGTCGAGCCGTCATCGAAGAAGCTGCGCCACTGGGGGTCGAGCGGCACGAGGTCGAGGTGGCTTTCCAGGTCGCGGCCGGCCTCGCCATAGATCCGCTTGAGCACCCGCGGGATCGTGAGGATGGTCGGCCCCATGTCGAAGCGGAAACCCTGCTCCGCCAGCACCGCCGCCTTGCCGCCGATCCACGGATTCTTGTCGCAGAGCGTCACGGCATAGCCGCGGGCGGCGAGCGTGCACGCCGTGGCGAGGCCGCCGAGGCCGCCTCCCACCACCACCACCCTGTTCGAGTCACGCGCGGTTTTCATGGAGCCTTCCTCGGCTGTGTCTTGGCAATACTCTGGTTGAAGCCCAGCGGAATTGAAGCCCAGCGGAACGGCCGGTTCCGCGCCGGGCCGCAGGTCATACCGCGCTGGCCGGTTCCCTGCTCGGCGACATGGTGGCGGCCTCCGGACGGCGGCCGCCCGCGCGGGGGTCGATGCCGAGGTCCTCGAGCAGCAGCCCCGACGTGATCCGTGCCGACGAATAAATGACCGGCAGGCCGCTGCCCGGATGCGTGCCGCCCCCGACGAGATAGACCCCTTCGAGGTCCTCGAACCGGTTGTGCGGCCGCATGTGGAGCATCTGGGCGAGGTCGTGCGAGAGGTTGAATGTCGCGCCGCGGTAGATCTCGTAGTCATCCTGCCAGTCGTCGGGCGTGATCATCTTCTCGTAGCGGATGCGTTGGCGGACACCGTGGATGCCGAGTCGGTCGAGTTGGTCGAGGGCGACCTCGCGGTATCCCGCGGCCTCCCGCCGCCAGTCGACGTTCGGATGACGGTGCGTGACCGGAATGAGCAGGTAGAGCGTGCTCATGCCCGGGGGAGCGAGCGTGGGGTCGGTGACGCCGGCATTCTGCACGTACATCGAGGGGTCGCTGCCGAGCCGGTGCTTGGTTTCGATGTCGGCGAGATTGTTGCGGTAGTTCTCCGACAGATAGATCGTGTGGTGCGGAATCTCGTCGTAGCGGCCCTCGATGCCGAGATAGAGCATGAAGGTCGAGCAGGAGAACCGCCGCGATGCGATCTTCCGGTCGCTCCAGCGTCGGCGGAGCCGGTCGGGCACGAGCCTCGTCATGCTCCTTGCGAAGTCGGCGTTGACCACCGTGGCGTCGGCCTCGTACTCGCCGGCCGCCGTGCGGACGGCCGCAATCCTTCGGCCCTCGAACCGCATCGATTCGACCGGCTCGCCGTAGTGGATCTCGACGCCGAGATCCTCCGCGATTCTCGCCATCGCCGACGAGATCGCGCCGCAGCCCCCGATCGGATGGAAGACGCCGTGCTCGTACTCGAGGAAGGAGAGGATGGAGAACAGGCTCGGGCAGCGAAACGGCGACATGCCCAGGTACTTCGACTGGAAG
>JBJTSM010000696.1:0-2283 GCA_046076685.1 Planctomycetia bacterium
GGGGCAGCCCGACGTGGTCGAGATGAAGAACGACCTCGTCACCGTGCGGATCGATCTCGCCCGCGGAGCCAGGGTGGCGTCGTTCGTCTACAAGGGCTTCGACAACGAAGACGTCGTCTACGACATCAAGGCCGACAACGGCGGCCTCTGCAAGGATCTCTGGACCACGCAGGGCTGGCCCGGTGAATTCGACGGCCGGAGGTACGAATCGAAGATCGTGAAGAACGACGCCGCGGAGGCGGTGCTCGAGACGTCGACCGTGTCGACGGGGCTCGTGAAGGGCGCGATCGACAAGACGCTCTCCGATCTCACGATCGTGAAGACCTACTCGCTGCGGGACGGTGACCGGGCGTTGCGTGTGGCGCTCGCGGTCACGAACCCGGCCACGACCGGCAAGCGGCCCGCATACTGGTCGCAGCACGCCTTCGACTTCGACGGCCAGCGGAAGAACACGCGGTATTGGCGGCCGACGCGGCACGGGATCGACATGATCTCGCTGGGCACGGGATTGGAGTCGCCCAACGGCTACTGGTATGTCGCGCCCCCCACGGCCGGCTGGAACGGCGCGACGAATGCGGCCGTGCGGCGGGGGCTCATGTTTCTGCTCGACTACAACGCCGTGCAGCAGCTCTACGACAACTGTCAATCCAACACGCTCGAGTGGATGTATGACGACACGGCGATCCCCGCGGGCAAGACCTGGACGACGGAGATGGCGGTGATCCCGACGGAGGGCTTCACCGGCTACCGCCACGGCGACAATGCGCTCGTGGCCCACTTCGAGACGGTGGAGACGCCCGCGGGCCTCGCCATCGAGCACGTGCTGGCGGCGGCGACGACGCCGCTTACGGACGTGACGGTCAAGACGTTCGTCCGCGGGGCGAGGGAGGCGTGGCAGGTGGAGGCCGAGCCCTTCACGGCCGCCGCGGTCGGCTTCGAGCCGCTCGTCCGTACGGTGAACGTCAGCGGCGTCGGGCCGATGCCGTGCGTGATCGAGGTGACGGTGACCGCGACCGACATGAAGGGCGCGCGGCGCACGATCACCTACGCAGACTATTTCGGCGGCAGGGTGGGCCGCAACGTGAACCTCGAACTGCTCGAGCCCTACCACGAATTCACGCCGCCGAAGAAGAAGCGGCAGTACCTCAAGCCCGACGCGCTCGTGCGGCGGAAGAACGCGAAGCCGCGGATCCTCTTCGTCCGCGGCCTGTGGGCCGACTTCCAGGGCGTCGACGAGGCGCTGGAGCTACTCGGCGACGTGGAGGTGGTGGACGGCTGGATGAAGAAGTCGGCCCTCGGCGAGACGCTCGGGAATTTTCCGGCGTCGTACGACGACCTGCTCGCCTACGACGCGATCATCCTCGCCAACGTGAGCGGCGGCATGCTCGGCGACATCGGCGAGGAGATGCTCGCCGACTTCGCGAAGGCCGGCGGCGGCATTCTCTTCCTCTCAGGCGACCACACCTACGGTCAGGCTGGATTTGCCAACGAGAGCCTGCGGCCGCTCGTGCCGGCGGCCTTCAAGACGGGCGGCGACTATGGCAGGCTCGAAACGCCGTCGGCGCTCGTCGCGTTGGGGGATCATCCGCTGGCGGCGGGCACGAAGCTGCCTCGCGAGGCCGTCGTGCTCTACGCCCACGACGTCCAGCCCGCCAACGGCGGCGCGGCCGTGCTCACGCTCGCCGACGGCCGGCCTGCGGTGCTGGCCTCGCCCCCCGGCAAGCCGCGGGTGGCGGTGGTCACGCCGCTGCCCTTCGGGACCGTCTCTGGCGGCGGGCGACTGCTGTTCGATGACACGGCCTGGCACGCGTTCCTCGCGCGGATGGTGGCGTGGCTGGCCGGTCGAGGGGCATGACGTCGCCGGGGTAGGATGCAAGGCATGAACGCCGATTCCGCCACCACGCCCGACGCCGACGGCGACCCACGCGGCCACTTCGTGATGCTGCTCACGGCGGCACACGATCGGCTGCTCGGGTATCTGCTCTCGCTGCTCGGCCGCCGGCACGACGCCGAGGACGTGCTGCAGAAGGCGAGCCTCACGATGTGGCGGAAGTTCGACGCGTTCGAGCCGGGGACCGATTTTCTGGCGTGGGCGACGACGATCTGCTTCTACGAGGCGAGGAACTTCCAGCGACTGGCGGCCCGCTCGCCGCACTGCTTCGAGGAGTCGCTCCTCGCGCTGCTCGCCGCCCTCGAGCAGTGCCTCGAGGAGCTGCCCGGGAAGGATCGCGAGCTGCTCGACAGCGTGTACGTGCACGGCGTGCCGATCGCCGAGTTGGCCCG
>JBJTSM010000697.1:0-2208 GCA_046076685.1 Planctomycetia bacterium
TTGTCCCGAGGCGCGGCGGCCACGCTGGCGGTGGGCCTGCTCTGCCGCGCATGCCTGGGCACCGCGGCACCGGCGGATGTCCGGCGAGCCGACCTCATCACGGACATGCCGGCGGCCGGCGATCTGGCGACGCCGGCGAACGGGCAAATGCTCTACGTGCTCGACGAGGCACGCGGCGAGGTCGTGGCGATCGACCCGTTCGAGCCACAGAAGCGCCGGCAGGCCGTGAAGCCTCGCGACGGGGACGACGCCGGCGGCGGCCCCGTCGCCATCGGTTGCATCGACACGAGCATGCTGGCGCTCGTCAGCCGGAGCGGTGACGTGTGGTCCCTGCAGACGCACCGGATCCATCCCGACGCGGCCGCCGATCACGACAAGCCCACACAAACGGTGATGATCGGGAAGGCCGCGGCTGCACGCGGGCCATCCGGAGACGGGCCGCCGTCTCTCGCGGTCAGCCCTTCCCGCGACTGGCTGGGCGTCGTCGGCCTGCCGGCCCCGCTCCCCGCGGTATTGCGGGCTCCGATCGCCGGCTCGCGGATCGGCGGCCTGTCGGCCCGATCGTGCCCGGGCCTCCCCGCGGGCCTGCGGCCCGCCGTGGCCACCATCAGCCCGGCGGAGGAATTCGTGCTCTTCGCGGCCGATGCCCCCGCCCCGGAACGGGCCGGCGTCTTCGTCTCGTTCTATCTGCCCCCTGATCCGCGCCGCCTGCTCCACCTCGACACCTCGCTGCCCCGGATTCGCGACGCCGCCTTCTGCCGCACGGACGGCACGCTCTGGGTGGTCGGCGGCGGATCCGAGGACGCTCCAGCAGCACAGCCCGAGGGGCTCTGGCGGGTCGATGCCGTCCTCCGCAATGGCAGGCAGGCGGCGAACGCCGTCTGCGTGGCCCGGCTGCCGGGAGCCCGGGCTCTCGTCTGCCTTTCCGAACAAGCGATCATCGTGACGCACGGCCGTGAGGCCCGCACGGTGTCGCGGATCGACCCCACCCAGCCAGCGAGCCAGCCATGACAAGCCAGCCCTCCCCACCCGGCCCGACCAGCCGCCGCACGAAAATCGAAGCCATGCTGCGGGACGATCCCGACGATGTGTTCCTGCGGTACAGCCTCGCGCTCGAACTGGAGGCCGCGGGGGAATGGGAGGCCGGGCTCGAGATCCTCGAGTCGCTCGCCCGCGGGGCGGCCCCCTACGTGCCCGCGTTCCAGATGGCCGCCCAGCACCTCGTCGCCCGCGAGCGGATCGAAGAGGCCCGCGGCGTGCTCCGCGAGGGCATCGAGGAGGCCCGCCGCCAGGGCAACGCCCACGCCGCCGGCGAAATGTCGGAACTCCTCATGAGCCTCGGCAGCTGACTGTGCTCAGCTTTGGGTGGCGACGGCTTCGGGGCGGCAGAAGTCTCCTCGCGTGGGCCGAGGCGTCCCAATGCTCGTCGAGCTTCCGCCGACCCCTTTCGCCTCGTCATTTGGTTGGCCTGACCGTCGCCGTCGTCATGCCAGCGCGGGCATCGGCTCGGCCGATTCGGCGCCGCGGGTGATCACGAACCCCATCTCCTCGATCATGCGGTAGTCCGCCTCGGGCAGCTGGCCCTTCGTGGTGAGGTAGTCGCCCACGAACATCGAGTTGGCGGCGTAGAGCCCCAGCGGCTGCAGGGTGCCCAGGTGCAGTTCGCGGCCGCCCGCGATGCGGATCTCGGCGGCGGGGTTCAGCAGTCGCATCATCGCCAGGCCGCGGAGGCAGTCGCGGGGGCTGACCCGGTTGTTCCCCTCCAGCGGCGTGCCGTCGATGGCGTTCAGGAAGTTGAGCGGGATCGACTCCACGCCGAGGCTGCGCAGTTCGAGCCCCATGTCGATGAGGTCGTCGTGGGTCTCCCCCATCCCCATGATGCCGCCGCTGCAGAGCTGCAGGCCGGCGGCCCGGCAGGCCGCCAGCGTGGCGATGCGGTCGCCGTAGGTGTGCGTGCTGCAGATCTCGCCGTAGAACCGCTCGCTCGTGTTGAGGTTGTGGTTCACCTTGTCGACGCCGGCAGCCGCGAGCCGCCGGGCATGGTCGGGCGACAGGAGGCCCAGGCAGGCACAGATGTTGAGATCGTACTGCTGTTTGATCTCGGGGACGATCTTGCAGACGAAGTCGATCTCCCGTTCCGAGGGGCCGCGGGCGGAGATCACGATGCAGAAGGTCTTCGACTGCCGCTCAGCCGCGAGCTTGGCGGCC
>JBJTSM010000698.1:0-4588 GCA_046076685.1 Planctomycetia bacterium
CGGCCCCGTCTGCACGAGAATCTCGCTGTTCCGCACGGCCACGTGCACCGGCACGCTCGCATCACCCAGACACCGCTCGATCAACTGCATGGCCCGGGCAGGCACGATCGGCTGCGCATCGGCCGGGCTCCCGTCCTTCACCCCGGCCGGTCCTTCCATCTTCGCGAGCCTGCGGCCGTCGGTGCCGACGGCGATCACGCTCGCCGGGGACGCCTGCGCCGAGAGTTCGAGAAGCACGCCGCCCAAGGCGTAACGGCTCGACTCGTTGTCGGTGGAAAAGACCGTCCGCCTCACGAGTTCCCGCACCAGCGGCGGCGTGAGTTCGAAACAGGCTTCCTTGGGGAAGGTGGCGACGGAGGGAAATTCGAGCGGATCCTCCGCCGGCAGACGAAACTCGCTGCGGGGCGCCTTGACGACGGCCGCCGATCCGTCGGAGTGGATGTCGAACACGGTGCCCGGCTGGCTTTCGCGCACGATCGCCATGAGACGGCCGCTCGGCAAGAGCACGGCCCCGGCCGCTCCCGCCTCGACCGCCTCGAGCGCGATGCGGATGCCCACCTCGAGATCAGTCGCCGACACCACGGCCGAGGCTCCCTGCACCTCGAGCTTGACGTTCGAGAGGACGGGCTTGGGCGACCGGGCGGGCACGACGGCCGACGCGCTCTGCAGGGCGGCGAGCAAGGGCTCGCGGTTCAGACGCACTTTCATCGAAAAACGGCTGTCCTTTCCTCTCTTCCCCACGCCGGTCACGGCCCCGTCCGCAGGACGGTCACGGCCGCGTGATGACACGGGAATCGAGCCCGTCAGTGTACCCGACGCGGGGCGGTCTGGCATGCCCCCGAGCGGGCCTCCGGCGGGGATATTTTCCTGCCGGGCAGTCCCTCTGGTCCTTTCTCTTTTGGAAGAACAGAAGGAAGGATAAGAAAAGGAACAGGATCAGGAGGACAGCCGTGTCCGCCACACCCTCAGGTGTCGAAAAATGGTCGTAGGCAGCTGAGGGGAGTCCCGTATTTTCCCCGAATAAAAACTGATTTTTGGACCGGTCAGCCGGCGACGGCGGCATGGGGATAACCCGCCGGTTCGGTGTTGGGTCCGTGTGTCGAGGCTGTCGGCAATCTGACGGACGGGTCTGCGAACGCTGCCTGTTCGCCGTGGAAACGCTGCCGGGCAGCCGCCAGCCGGAAGTCGTTTCCATGAAGATCGAATTGTCGGCTGCCAGCCGGCGGCGTTTCCGCCCGTGAACTGACATGGTTCTGACAGGGCTCTTTTTCATCGCGGCGGGACGCTGTAGCCTGTGAGCCGCTCGCGCGACGTGCATCAATCGGATTTGCACAACGGCAGGATCGGCATGGAGGCCGCGTTCCCCACTCGGGAATTGGTCTCGTGTCTGCAGTTGCCCCTTCACCGTCATCCGTCCCACCGCGACCAACGCAGTCGCACCGGCTCGTCCATTACGCCCTGTCCTCCCTGTTCACGGGGAGCCGCGCTGAGGCGGATGTGATTGCGGCGTACAACCCGGTGGTGATCGTCGGTCCCGCGGGATCAGGGAAGTCGAGGCTGCTGGCGGACTGGTTTCTCGAGTATGGCCGCGACGCGCCGATTGGCGGCACCCGCGCGGCCGCGGTGATGTGGGATGGCCGGTCGCTTGATCGCGAACTGGCAGCCGCCCTCTCGCAAAACACGATCGACAGGCTGCACCGGCGGTTCACCGCCGCCGGACTGATCATCATCGACGACGTCGAACAGATCACTGCGTGGGATGCCCAGCGGGTGCTCGCTCATCTGTTCGACTCGGCGGTTGCATCCGGCACGTCTTTCATCGCCACGCTGCGGATGCACCCGATCGCCTGCACGGGCCTCGAGCCCTCGCTGGCCTCCCGGCTGTCGGGCGGGCTTGTCGTTTCAATGCCGCCCCGCGATACGACCCGTGGTCCGTTCCACGCGGGCTCCCTGCGGGAAATCTCGCTCCGCCGCGTGATCGGCGTCAGCGCCCGACGGCACGGTCTCACGCCGGCCGACCTGGCCGGGCCGTCCCGCTCCCGGCAGGTGGCACAGGCCCGGGCGATGGCGATGTATCTGGCCCGGCGGCTCACCGGGAAGAGCCTGCAGGCGATCGGTGCGGCGTTTGGAGGCCGCGACCACACGACCGTGCTGCACGGCATCCGGGTCACGGAGGTGCGGCGGTCGCGTGATCCCGGTGTCGCCGCCGAGATCGACCAGCTCGTGGCGGCTCTCGTAGGCCGGTGAGGCAGATCCCCCGGCTTGCGCCGGGGGCTTGTATGGCCGCTCGCACTCCCATCTATCTCGATCACGCCGCCGCCACCCCCTTGCATCCGGCGGTGGCGGAGGCGATTGAAGAGGCCCGGGGGACCGCCTTTGCCAATCCGTCGAGCCAGCATGCCGCCGGGCGGGCGGCACGACGCGTGCTCGAGGACGCGAGAGACCGAATCCTCGCGCTGCTCGGCTGCCGGGGCGGGGTCCACCGCGACCGGCTGGTGTTCACCTCGGGCGCCAGCGAGGCCAACCACCTGGCGATCCTCGGCATGGCCGCTGCCACGGCCCATGCCGGCTGCGTGTTCTTCTCCCGGCGGGATCATCCAAGTGTCATCGAGGCCACCCAGGCCGCGGAACGCCGCGGCTGGCGGCTCGAGGAGTTGCCGCTCGATGCCGTGACCGGCCGCGTCTCGTCTGCTGCGGGAGCGCCGCTGCTCGTCTGCCCGACGGCGGCGAAGGGCCCGCGGATCGTTTCGCTCACGCTCGTCTGTGGCCAGACCGGTTCACGCGAAGACCTGTCGGCTTTCGGGGGCCACGCTCCCGACACCCTCGTCCACGTCGATGCCACGCAGGCGGCGGGCCTGCTGCCACTCGAGGTTGCCCACCTGCCCGCCGCCACGCTGGCGCTTGCGCCGCACAAGTTTGGCGGGCCGCGGGGGATCGGTGGCCTCGTGATCACGAGCGGCGTGTCCGTCGCCCCGCTGCAGGCCGGCACGCAGGAGCAGGGACTGCGCGGCGGCACGGAACCGGTGCCGCTCGCGGCGGGATTTGCCCGGGCGCTCGAACTGGCCGTCGCCGACCGCGACCGGGAGGCGGTTCGTCTGGCGGGCCTGCGCGACCGGCTGGAATCAGACCTGATCGCCGCCGCCCGGCGGGCGGGGATCGAGGCCCGGGTGATCGCCGCCGCCGCCGACCGCTGCCCGCACATCACCACGATCGCCTTTCCCGGTCTCGACCGGCAGGCCCTCGCGATGGCGGCGGATCTGGCGGGCGTCTGCCTGGCGACGGGCACGGCCTGCACGAGCGGGTCGAGCGAGCCGGCGCCGGCGCTCGTGGCGATGGGGCTCGAGCCCGCGGCGGTCCGCGGTGCGGTGCGGCTGAGCGTCGGGAGAACGACGACCGCCGCCGACGTGGAGGAGGCGGTGGCACGGCTCGCGCCGCTCCTTCGCCCGCCGGCATGATCGGCCCCGGCGTTCGGCACGGGTGCTAGCGGCGTCGCGGCTGCATCGCGTAGAGCGTTTCGTTCTCGCGATTGCGATCGACCTTGAGCCGCAGCGGCGTCGACTCGAGTTGCTTGTAGACCTGCGGCACCTGCACGGCTTCGGCACCATCGGGCTGGACCGTGATGCGGTAGACGCCCGCCGGCAGGCCGCTGACCGAGAAGCCGCCCTCGGCCGACGTGGTGACCTTCACCGGCAGCAGGCTGCCAGTCGCCGCGTGGAACTGCAGTTCCACCCCCGCGAGGGGCTTTTTTTCCGACCGCATCGTGCCCGACACGGAATAGCGGGAGGAACCGAACAAGAAGAATGCGCCGATCGCCAGCAGGCAGACGCCAGCACCGGTCAGCCCCGCCAGGAGCGGCCCGCGAGACTTTTTGCCGGCCGACATCTGGGCCGCTGCTTGCCGGCGTTGCTGGGTCGGCGTGTCGGGCGGCGCGGTGTCGAGCGACTGGCTGATTTTCGCGAGTACGACCGAGTCCACGTCATGACCGCGGTCTCTCAGGCGATTGAGGTCCTTGATGTTCGCCATCGCCATCTGCGCGGCCAGCGCCGAACCGGTGGCCTGCTCGCCGGACTTTCGGCCCCGATCCTTCAATCGCGGGTTATAGGCCTTTTCCCGGCGACGCAGCTTCGACGAACTGTCGGATGAACTCATCGGTGCGGCCTCGTCGTCGTTCCAGAGAAAGGGAGGATCGGCACGCTGACGGAGCCAAACTCTACCCCAAGCCGCCCCTGAAAACGTGTGAGTTTTTGATGAAAATGGCCACGTTTCACCGCAAAAACGAGGCCACTCCTCGCGTCGGGCCCGGTTCCAAGGCACACTGCCCGTAGACTGGGCTTCGACGCGGCGGGTCAGGCATGGCCGAAACACGATCGAGATGCAACGCATGAAGCGATCCCCACGTGTGGCGATCATCGGAGCCGGCCCGGCCGGTCTCACGGCGGCCTACCTGCTCACGCGGGCCGGCGCGGCGGTCACCGTGCTCGAACGGGATCCCCGGTACGTCGGCGGCATCTCCCGGACGGTCGAGTACCGGGGCTTCCGCTTCGACATCGGCGGGCACCGTTTTTTTTCCAAGTCCCAGGAGGTCGAG
>JBJTSM010000699.1:0-3800 GCA_046076685.1 Planctomycetia bacterium
AGCGACAGCACGCCGTCCTCGTGGCCGCGATACCGCCGCACGAGGCGGCAGACTCCGTCGTCGGCCAGTTCATAGACGAACAGCCCGCGGTCGGTCCCGAGCACAACGGCCCAGGGCTCCGCCGCATTCTCACGCGCCAGCCAGGCCACGCATTGCGATGCGGGGCCGAGCCGTCCCTGCCAGGAAAGGTCGAGATCGATCGCCGCCGCCGGCTTGCCGGCGGCGAGGGCCTGCCAGGACTCGAAGCCGTTGCGTTGCTTGGGCCCGGGGACCAGCGACCAGCGACCGGGCTTGCCTGCCGACGGCGCCCAGCCGGCGGCGGCGCCGACCGGCACGACGGCGAGATCGACGATATCGAAGGCCTCCGCCAATGGCAGGGCGGCCGCGTCGCCGGCCGGCACCGGGGCCAGCGCGATTCGGCGCGGCGGTTGTCCGTCCTCTTGCGTGGCGAAGGCGACACGGCCGATTCTTCGGCCCACGCCGCCGAGCCGGCGGGCAGGGCGGCGGGGTGGCGCGGTGGGCGGATCGCCCTGCGCCGCCGGCCCTGCGGCAGAGTCGAGGATGATCTCGTGGTTCCAGCCGCCGGCAGCCGCGAAGGTCGCGCCTGTCGTGCTCGCCGCCACGGCGCGGACGGGCGCGGCCATGGTGCGCGACGACAGCCGCTCGCGCGTCTGCGTATCCCAGACTTCCAGCCGGGCCGGACTGCCGGCCTGCGTGGCCACGCCCGCGATCAGACGGCCGCCGTCGGCGGAGAGGGCCAGCGATTCGACGGCGGGTTTGATCTCCATGACGACCGGCTTTGGATCGGCCGCGGCGAGATCCCAGACGGCGACCCGTCCGGCCAGATCCGCCGCGGCGAGAAACCGGCCGTCCGGCGTGGCGTCCATCGCCAGCACCGAGCCCCTGAGTTCGAATGGCAGCAGTTCACGCTTGGCGGGCTCGGCCGGATCGACGAGCGCGATCCTCCACAGCGGCAGCTTTTCTTCGGGCGTCATCGCGGCGATCGTCGGCAGCGCCACGCGGCCACTCCGCACGGCGGCGAGCGGTCGCGTCGCCGGCATCGCCTGCAGCGACTGAAGCTGGTCGGCGGGCAGCCGCTTCTCGTCGCGGTCCAGGAGTTCCACGGGTGCCCAGGCCGCCGTGCGGTCCTGCTGTTGCCGCCGCCAGGCGAACACCTGGCCATCGACGTCGGAGGAATAGAGCCAGCCCCCGTCGATCGCGAAATCGATCGCCACCACGCTGCCACGGTGGCCGGGGCGGTCGCCGCCACCGAGCACGGTTGCCAGCGAGCCATCGCCCTGATCGACGACGACGATCTCTCCGGTGCTGCCCATCGCGCCGCTGCCGCCGATCGCCACGACGGCCGGCCTCTCGGGCGATGCGGCCACGGCCTGGATCACGCCGCGGGTACCGCGGGCCACCTGCCAGCGGATCACGCGGTCGCGGATCCGCGCGCGGGAGATGTCGCGGGTGCCGGCCGCGGCCTCGCGGGTGTCCCAGATCATCGCCGCCTTGTCGCGGCCGCCCGAAACGAGCCGGCCGTCGGGCAGGAACGCGAGGCTGCGGACCTCCGCGGTGTGCCCGGGCAGATCGAGCCGCAGGATGGGATCGGGCGTTTCCCGCTCGACGTCGGCTTTCGCGGTGAGGCACGCGGCCGCGAAGGCCGCGAGAAAGCAGACCACCCATTTGGTCGACGACGCGGCGACGGCGGACGAAACGATGAAACGCAGCATGGCGTCGTGCCCGTGGAGCGGGCGTGTCCTCGACAGGACGGCTATTTGGGGGGCGCCTGGGAGCGGAGCGGGATGTCGAGGAAAAGCTCGGGGTCGCCGGCGGATACGGCGATGCCGTAGCTGGATGATTCGCCGGCTTGCGGCGGCTCGATATGGGTGACTCGGTCGCCTGCGCCCAGCCCCTCGGTTCGCTCCACGAGTTTGCGGACGGGGCCGCGTGACTGCACGCCCTTCCCGGCGCGCTGCCTCAGGGAATCCATGCCGGCGTCGGCCTGCTTCTTCGCCTCGCGTTGCTCGGAGGTGATCTTGCCGGCGTCAACACGGCCGCTCTTGAACACGGCGCTGGTCAAGAGCCGCAGGTCTTCATTCGGCTCTGTCAGGGCGACGACCACCAGTTTTTCCTCCCCCGCCGGATCCGAGAACGTGAAGTATCCGCCGTCGTCGGGCAGCGAGATCTCCTGCCCCTTCTTCACGAGCGGCGGCCTCTCTCCCTCGGAGGGCAGCAGGCACGCCCGTTCGCCGGTCGGCCCCTCGTTGAAGACATAGACATAGACGTCGTCCTGCGGGCGGATCCGCACGAGAAAGGAGTCGCCGACCTTGAAGGTGTGCGCCTGGGGATCGACGAACCGTTCCTTGCCGGTGTCGTCGACGGCGATGACGGTGTATTCGAGCGCGATCGACTTGACGTGCTTCGGCAGCTGCTTGCGGATCACGTTGCGCTCCCGCACCTCCGCCACCGCGGGCTCCGCGGCCCGTGCGGGCGGCCCGAACGACGCCGTGTCGCCCACGACGATTCCGGTGGCCGCCAGGAGCAGGACTGTCCCGCGGGCCCGGCTCGCGTTCCGCGCATGCCGCCCTCGGCCCGGGGCTGAAAATCTGGTCAGCATTTCACCCATCAGCGCGCCCTCTTCAACAAGGTCTGGTGACTTTGGCGGTCCCTCCCGATCCAACCGCAGGCCTGCGTTCCCGACTGCGCAGCTTGACGGCACCGGGCCGATCTCCCAGCATACAGAAATTATCGGGACCCCCATCTTTCTTTCCGGGGTCGCTGCCCGGAAATCGCGTCGGAGATGCCGTGGAAGGTTGCCTGCGACTCACGATTCGGCACGAGGATCGGCCGCCTTTTTCCGCGGCATTTCCCGGGTCGGTCGAGCTCGGAAGGGCTGATCCCACGAGAGCGACGTCGGAGAACCTTCTCCAGCCGATCGAGATCGAGGGGGGCGTGAGGATTCCCGTCGCCGAACCGCGCGAGAGCGAGGTGTCGCGACGGCAGGCCCGGCTGGAAGGGTTGGCCGGCGACCGTGTGCGGCTCACGAACCTCAGCACCGCCATCGCCATCCGCTGTTTCGGCCAGGCCGACGTCGCGCCGGGCGGCAGCGTGGATCATGCGTTGCCGGTGAGTTTCCAGATCGGCCGGGTCGTGGTGTCGGTCGCCGCGGAGTCGGCGGTCGAACAGGCCGCGGCCGGCGCCCACTTGCAGACGCTGGAGCAGCCGCCCGATCTGCCGCCCGCCGCGGGCTCGGCCGCCGCCCCCGGCGGATTGCGGCAACAGCAGCGGATCACGGAGTTGATCGATGGCACGCAGGGCGCCGACGTGCAGGGGCTCGTCCGCTGGTGGCGCGAGGTGATCGGCGTGTTGCAGAGCGCCTCGAACTCGAACGATTTCTTCCACAAGGCGGCGGCGGCGATCGTGGACCTGGTGGGGCTCGACATGGGGGCCGTGTTCTTGCGGGCGGATGGCGGCTGGAAGCCCGCGGCGATCGCCTCCAGCGAGCGGTCCCAGGCGCGGCCCAGCACGAACGTCCTCGCCCGGGTGCTCGCGGAGAAGCGGACGTTCTGGAACAAGGTCGACCAGAACGTCGACGTCCTTTCGAGCCTGGCGATCCTCGAGGCCTACGTCGCCGCCCCGATTCTCGATCGAAACGGCGAGGTGCTCGGCGCGCTCTATGGCCATCGCGAGGGGGGGGGCGCCGGTCGCTCCGAAATCACGCAGTTGGAAGCGTTGGTCGTGGAAACGCTCGCCTGCGGCGTGGCGGCCGGGCTTTCCCGGCTCGAGCAGGAGAAGGC
>JBJTSM010000700.1:0-3633 GCA_046076685.1 Planctomycetia bacterium
TCACGCCGGAGTCGCTCGAGCAGGATGGCAGTATGCGATCAGGCCTCGTGCTCAGGGGAAGCGATGCCCGATCGGCGCCGTTTCGCCTCATCTACGGCAGGTTTCTGCTCATGGAGGTCGCCGACGAGACGGATCGCTACACCCCGGCGTTCGTCTTTCTCGATCAGACCGGGCAATGGGACAATCGCTACCTGCGGCTCCTCTACCGGACGCCGACCGCCGAGGAGTTGAAGGATCCCGGGGCCGCCTTCTTCGCCAATTTCTTTTCGAAACTGCGGCCCGTGACGACCTGGTCTCTCGGCCCGCATGCATTCGCGCTCTACGACCTGCCGATCGGCAGCACTGAGATGCTCATCAACCGCGGCGTCCGCGGCATCAGCATCCGCAGGGTGGCGGGGCTGTCGCGGGCGAGGTACAGCCTGAAATCCAACGACCTCGAATTCCTGGCCGACCAGCTGGAAACCGATCCGGTCCCCTCGCATCCGCAGGTCCTCGCGAGGATGCAGCAGTACTCCGCCGCCAGGGATCGCTCGCTGCATGCGCTCGTCGACCTGACGGGCTTGCGGCCGGGGGAGCGATCGACCGCCCTCAACCCGCTGCTCGTCGTGTCCGCGGACGATCGACGGCGGCCGACGCCCACGTTCAAGCGGGAGTCGACGTCGGAACATCCCTTCCTCACGCTCGACGACGCCGATGGGGCGGTGATGGAGTTTCGGGAGGACACGAGGGAGCTGGTCGTCCGCTACCCCGGCGTCGAAGGCCACGTGCCGCTGATGATCGACGCGATTCCCGGGGCGATGGTGCTCGCGACGGCGGCCGGCAGGGTGCTCGAGTCGGTGCTCCTGGACTGCGGTTATTCGAAGAAAGAGTCACTCGAAGAGATCCGGAAGGCCTTCAAGGATCCGCAGTACGTCCCACCGAAGTTCGACGAAGCCATCAAGTCGAAGCGTCAAATCGGCCGCGCTCAGCCGGGGGTGATCGCCCGCGGCATGCTGGCGGAAAAGGGCTGGTCGCTCTCCTGGACGCCCGGCGAGGATCTGCAGCACGGCTACCGGATGTACGGCTTTCGCCACCTCACCGACGCCCGGGGCACGATCATCAGCCATCCGGGCCTGTTCGCTGCGCCGGGTGTCGACCGTGAAACCGGGGCATCTCCGACGCTTCGGCTCGATTTCCGTCCGCCTGACGGGGGCAAGCCGATCGACGAGAAGCAGGTCTACTCCGCGGGCGACTACGACCAACTGCGGCGGAACATGGCCGCCGAGTTTCTGCCGGCCGTCGCGGCTCTCCATCCCTGTCTGCCCGCCATCGACTACGCGGAATACCGGCTGCCGGCTACCGACAGCAAAGCGGCCGCGACGATCCCGGAGAAGATCTTTGCCGGATGGAGCGATTCCGACGCCTTCGCAGACAACGCGCTCTCCGCGGCGATGGAGGGCCCGGGCGAACTGGAGGCGATCCGTCGCAACCGGCTCTTCGTGGAGTATGCCCGGATGACGCTCGACGCCCGGTCGGATCCGAAGCAGTTCGACCGCCTGCTCGCCGTGCAGCTGAAGGCGGCGCGGCAACTGGCGAAGACCGGTTCCTTTCACCGGTCGGTCGTCCTGTACAAAGAACTGACGAAGATGATGTCGGGCCGGGCGGTCGCAGGGGAGAGGAGGTTGCAGTTCGATCTGCTCAATCGCGTGCCGACGCCGGCCGACCTCGAGAAACACTCGACCGACGTCCAGCGGCTGCTCGAAGGTCAAAAGCGGCTCATGCTGGTGCAGGCGGAGCAGGCCGCCGTCCTGCGGACGGCGGGTCTGCCCGAATCCGCGAACTGCCTCTTCCGCAGGCTCATCGACCAGTTCGTTCATTACGTGCTGCCCGCGATCGATCTTTCCGAAGACTATGCACGGAGCTACGGGGTTTCGCCCGGCGAGAATCTCCAGCAAACGCGCCAGCAGGTGATGGACTACCTGGCCACGATCACGAAGGCCGCCGCCGGTCTCGGGCGGGAAGAGGAGTTTCGCGACGCGGCGGTCTCCGACGGGCTCGAGGCCTGGGCGCAAGAGAAGGTGGAGGCGCGGCGGTCGTCACCGCGGCGGCTGCTGGCCGGTGATTTTCTCGTGCATCCGGCGCAGGCCTGCCCGGCGACCTACGGAAAAGACCGGGGCTTCACGAGTGACCTCGAGGCGATCCTTGCCGACGATCTTCCCGCACAGCTCGTGGCGTGGGCGCGGCTGCCGGCCGAGGCGGCCGCACGGGATCCGCGGGCCGGGGTGTTTCGATTCCTGCTCGGTTGGTATTGGCTCGAGCGAAGGAAACCGGACTTCGCCTGGACGGCCTTCATCGCGGCCGCGAACGCGTTCAATCCGGAACGGGACCGGGAAGATATCCAATCGCTCGTGGGGCGTCGCAACGGCATGATGATGCTCGTGGCCGCGGCAGGCGTCGTCGACACGCCTCCGGGCGTGAGCGTCTTGAACACCGAATTCGTCGACGGACTCCGCGGTCAGGCGATTCTCTGGCAGCGCAGTTGGGTTACCGCGCTTCATGACGGTTCGCATGCGGAGAGCCAGCGGGAGGTGATCGACGAACTGCTCGGTCTGGTCCGGACCGGCATCAGACGTGGCGAAAAGCTCGATTCGAAGCGGTATTACTTTCCCGACTTCACGTTTCGCCACGGCCCGTTGCCCGACGTGCTCGTGGCCGATGCGGCCGCGATGAAGCTTTTCGATGCGGTGCCGCGTGACGCTGATGACAAGCCGATCGAATTGCCTGCCGCGACCGGGCAGGAGGCCGCGAAACCGCAGGCGGCACGGCAGCGCGATGCGAAGCCGCCGGCAGGCAAGCCTGATGCGGGGAAGGAAGAAGAAAAGAAGGAGCCGGAAATCCCGCCCCGAGAGCTCACTTTCGAGCAGTTCATGAACCGGCGCTATGCGTTTCCCGAGACCATTGATCCGAACATTCTGGAAGGGAAGACCGCGCCGACAAAATCCGGCGTGGGAGCCTGCTCTCCGCGGTCGAAAGAGCGAATCCTCTCCCGTTCCGGCCGCCCGCAGGAAGGGACGAGCCTTCCCGCTGGGGCGTGCAGAAGAACGGCGGTATGATCCCCGCGCATTTTCTTTCCTTTGCGAATCGCCGCTGCCGCGGGTCGCTCGTGCGGATCGGCCGCGAGGCCGCGGCGCTCGATCGCTTCGCCTCGCTGCAGACGGCCGACGAGCGGGCGCTCGGGTCCGACTACTGGCGCGTCCATGCCGACACCGTGCGGCGGCACCGCCGCGGCTTCGGACTCTACACCTGGAAGCCGCACGTGATCCGCCGCCGGATCGAGACGCTTCCCGAGGGCGACCTGCTCGTCTACTGCGACGCCGGCTGCTCGCTCAACCCCGAAGGCCGCAGCCGTCTGGAGGAGTATCTGGCGTTGGCCGCCGCCGATCCGGCGGGCGTGCTGGCGTTTTCTCTCGACGGGAAGGTGGGCGAGTGGACGAAGCGGGCGGCGCTCGCGGCGTTCGGCGCCGACACGCCGGAGCTGCGCCGCCGCACCATGGTGCTGGCCGGCATCCTCGTGCTGCGGGCCGGGCCGGCCACGCTCGACCTCGTGCGCGAATGGGAGAGCCGGATGGCCGATCTGCGGATCGTCGACGACTC
>JBJTSM010000701.1:0-3969 GCA_046076685.1 Planctomycetia bacterium
CGAGTCGAGCAGGTTCCCCTCGCAGCCGATGGTGGTGATCATCGAGGTGATGATCTCCTCGCGGATCGCGTCGAGCGGCGGGTTGGTCACCTGCGCGAAGAGCTGCTTGAAATAGTTGGCCAGGAGCTGCGGCCGGTCGGAGAGCACGGCCAGGGGCGTGTCGTTGCCCATCGAGCCGATCGGCTCGGCGCCGTCGGTGGCCATCGGTGCGAGGATCACCTTGAGATCCTCGAGCGTGTAGCCGAAGGCCCGCTGCAGTTCGAGCAGGCTCGCCCGCTCACCCGCCACGCCGGCCGCCCGCCAGGGATCCTGCGCATGCGGCGCGCCGTTGCCGTTGCCGTTCGACGACGCCGCCGGCTCGTCGGCGAGGACGGCCCGCGAGGCGGTCACCTCCGCCACGTTCTTCGGATCCTCGACCGCGTCGAGCCGCACCTGGTTCGCCGCGACCCACTCCCGCCACGGCTTCGCCGTGGCCAGCTTCCGCTTGATCTCGTCGTCTTCGACGATCCGGCCTTGCTTCGTATCGACGAGGAACATCCGGCCGGGCCGCAGCCGGCCCTTCCGCACCACCTCGCCGGCGGGCAGCTGCAAGACGCCCGCTTCGCTCGCCATCACGACGAGCCCGTCCTTCATCTGCCACCAGCGGCCGGGCCGCAGGCCGTTGCGGTCGAGCGTGGCACCGATCCGCGTGCCGTCGGTGAAGGCGAGCGCCGCCGGGCCGTCCCACGGCTCCATGAGGCAGGCCTGAAACTCGTAGTAGGCCTTGAGGTCGTCGGCCATGCTCTCGTGCCCGCTCCACGGCTCGGGGATGAGCATGCTCACGGCCTCCTCGATCGGCCGGCCGGCGAGCACGAGCAGTTCGAGCACGTTGTCGAACGTGGCCGAGTCGCTGCCCCCTTCGCGGATCACGGGCTTGATCTTGTCGAGGTCGGGGCCGAACACCGGATGGGCGAGCATGCTCTCCCGCGCGTGCATCCAGTTGATGTTGCCGCGGACGGTGTTGATCTCGCCGTTGTGGGCGATGTAGCGGAAGGGGTGGGCGAGGTCCCACGTGGGGAACGTGTTGGTGCTGTAGCGCTGGTGCACGAGCGCGAGGGCGCTGGCCATCCGCGGGTCGGAGAGGTCGGGGTAATACTTGTCGACCTGGTCGGCCAGCAGCAGCCCCTTGTAGACGATCGTCCGCGACGACAGGGAGCAGACGTAGACGAAGGTCTGCTCACTCAGGCCGAGCGTGCCCAGTTCGATGCCGAACCGCTTCCGCAGCACGAACAGCTTCCACTCGAAATGGTCGCGGGCGACCTTCTTGCCGCGGCCGACGAACGCCTGCCGCACGACCGGCTCCACCTCGCGGGCCGTGCCGCCGATGGCGCGGTTGTCGGTGGGCACGTTCCGCCAGCCGAGGAACTCGAGCCCCTCCTCGCGGCAGAGCTTCTCGAAGAACTGCTCGGCGGTTTCGCGTTCGCCCTCCGACGGGGGCAGAAACACGTTGCCGGCCGAATAGTCGCCCGGCGCGGGCAGCTTGATGCCGGCCTGCGGCGTGACGGCCGCGAAGAACTCCTGCGGCATCTGGATGAGGATGCCGGCGCCGTCGCCCGTGAGCGGATCGCAGCCGCAGGCGCCGCGATGCGTCAGGTTTTCGAGCACCTCGAGCCCCTGCCGGACGATCTGGTGGCTCTTCCGCCCGTGCAGATTGACGACGAAGCCGACGCCGCAGGCGTCGTGCTCGTTGGCGGGATCATAGAGGCCCTGGGCGGGGGGAAGTCCGTGGGAACGCGTCATTGCGATACTCGGGGCGATGCTCGGGTGATGGGAAACAGGGAGCGGGAGGATCTCAGGCGTGGGCGGCCGCGTGGTCGGCATGCTCGTCGGCCGCGTCGGTGAAGGGCGAGTCGGTGTCGTGGGCGTGGCCGCGGAGCAGTTCGATGAACCGTCGCACGGTGGGGGCGAGGGGCTTGCCGCGGGCGTGGATGATGCCGAGGGGCCGCACGAGTTCCTCGTCGGTGATCCGCACGCTGGCCAGCGTGCCGGCGGCCACTTCGCGGAGCACCGTCGGCTCCGGCAGGAGGGCCACGCCGGCGTCGATCTCGATGGCCCGCTTGATGGTCTCGATGTTGTCGAATTCCATCACCACGTTCGGCTCCACGCCGCGGGCGGCCAGCACGCGGTCGATCTCGTGGCGGATGACGAGGTCGGGATCGAAGCTCACCATCGGCTTGCCGTCGAGGGCGGAGAGCTGGATCGTGGTGCGGCCGGCGAGTGGATGCCCGGGGGCGCAGGCGAGCACCATCGGCTCCTCCCGCCAGGGCTCGGCGTGGATCGTCCGCGTGCTGCGGGGATAGCTGACGACGCCGATGTCGGCCTCACCGCTTTCCACCGCCTCGAGCACCCGCTCCGGATGGAGGTATTCGAGGCGGACGTTCGCCTTGGGGTGCTGGCTCATGAATTCCTGGAGGTAGCGGCTCATGTGGTGGAGGCCGACGGAGTAGATCGCCGCCACCCGCACCCGGCCCGCCACCTGCTCGTGGAGCGACCGCACCTCGTCTTCGAGGGCGTCGTAGCGGTCGATGATCTTGCGGCAGCCGTCGTAGAAGACCTGGCCCTCGCGGGTGGGCACGAGCGGCCGCTTCGACCGTTCGATGAGCTGCACGCCCAGCCGGCTTTCGAGCTGGCTCACCACCTGGCTGGCCCCCGACTGCGAAATGCCGTTGTCCTCGGCCGCGCGGGAGAAACTCCGGCGGGAGACGATGTCGCAGAAGATTTTGAGGGACTTGAGGTTCACGGGTGCGGTTCGTGGGTTCGCGGCCGAAAACCGGCCTCTACCAGCCAAAAACGCCGATCCGGCCCTCCGTGGCCCGCTCGATCACGAAATCAAATGATGCCGCCATGCATCATTCGGAAAACAGATACAGCGTAGCAGGGGCAGGCGCGGCGTCAAGCGGGCCGTTTCCGTCCAGGCCGGGCCCGGCCGCCGCGGGGGAAAAGCCGCCGTTTGTGGCCCCAGATCCCCGGGCTTGCGCCCGGGGCTTTTATAAGACGGGTCCGATCCCCGGGCTTGCGCCCGGGGCTTTTATGAGACGAGCCCGCTCCCATAAAAGCCCTAAGCGCAAGCGCCGGGATAGGGCCCAAAACGGTCGCGGCTATTTCGTTGCCGCCCGGCCAGGCAACGGCAGCCAGTGAAGCCAGCCATGCCACCAGCCGCAGCCCGCGGCCGATTCGCCGCAGCAGCCGGCTTTCCCCGCGCCGGCACACCGGCAGCACACATATTTCACTTTCCGCTCGATCACGGAGACCTCCTCGTCCTTCGTCTCCTTCGAGAGCGTCTTCCGCTGCCGCACCCACGCTCGACAGGGCTCGGATCCGCACTCGGTGCAGCCGGTGCAGCCGCCGTTCTTATGGCAGCGGGAGAAAGGCCACGGCAGCCCGCTGCACTTCGGCACGCAGATCGGATCGCACTTGGCCTCGTATTCGGTTCTCGGCTTCTTCTTCGTGCCGCACTCGCAGACACACACCGCCTCCAGGCCGCACGTCGCGCCACAGTGCATGCACGCCGGCGGCTTGTCTTTTTCCTTCTCTTTGTCTTTTGACTTGTCTTTCGCCTTGTCTTTTTCCTTCTCTTTCTCTTTCTCCTTGCCCGGCGCCTTCGCTGGAGCCGGCTCCTTGGCCGGCTCCTTCGGCGTGTCGGCCGCGAAGACGAGGCCGCCTGCAAGCATGAGCATCAGCACGGCGCCGCTGGCATGAAACCGCATGGTGCACCTCAGAAGTCGTAGTCGATCCGCATGCCGTAGGCATCGGTCAGGCTGTTCCCCACGCGATCGTCCTGCAGGAAGGCGCGGATGTAATTGAACTTCCAGCGCGTGTAGGGATGGAGATACCAGTTCAGGCCGATGGTGAAGTCGGTCAGGTTGGTGCCCTGGATGTTCTTGTCGTTGAGCACGATGTTGGAAAATCGGGCCGCGACCTCCCAGGCCC
>JBJTSM010000702.1:0-13385 GCA_046076685.1 Planctomycetia bacterium
AACGCGAGGTTCCCGGCACTCGGCTACGACTACCAGCTGTTTGCCGTGCAGCGGAGTGGCACGAACAGAAATCTTGTATGGCACCGCTATGGCGTGCTCTACCACATCCTTCCCTTCGCCGAACAGGCGGAGCTCTACGACATGGCGAACGTGCTTTTCCGCTGCTGGGATTGGGGTACGTCAAACAGCAGGGGACCGACCACGACGAACACGTTCACCTACAAAGGCCAGACCGGCGTGCAGTCACCGTTCATGGCACAGCCCCCGCTCTTCCTCTGCCCCTCCGAGATGCAGCGAAAGCCCATCCAGGACATGGGGATGACGAGTTACCACGTGAGCCACGGGGATACGCTCACCGGGGAAGATGCGTGGAACAAACGCGGCCCCTTCCTCCACGGCACTGCCCGAGACGGGACGACCAACTCCGTCATGGACACAGCGCCTTCGCCGGGCACCCCGTCGCGGACAAAAAACATCACCGACGGGGTCTCGAAGACCGTCATGCTCGCCGAAGTCGCGATCGCCGACGGCTCGAACAGACTTCCCGGCGGCTCCGGCTCGACAGGGGCTGTCAACTGGGCAGCTACCGCACCTCGAACGACCCCTTCGACCTGCGTCGGCGCCGTATCGGGCGGCGTGTACTCGACCGCCCAGACGATCACCGGAGCCGGGCTCCCCGGGCAGTCATGGGGGGAAAGCTGGGGCCGGTTCACGGGCTTTTCCACGATCGCCTCCCCCAATTCGCCGCGGTGCGGCAATCAGGGAGGCATGCAGTTGGTTCCCGCCAGCAGCTACCACAAAGGCGGTGCGTTTGCGGCGATGTGCGACGGGTCGGTGCGCTGGATCGGCGACGAGATCGACGACGGCACCGGCACCGAAGACTACAACTACGCGACGTATACGGGAGCCAGCCGCAGCGGCGTCTGGGGAGCGCTCGGCAGCCGCGCCGGGGGCGAGAGTGCAAGCCTTGATTGACGTCCGAACCCATCATGCTCGGCGCTCTGGCCGCATTTCCCGGGCGGCCGGCTGTGCGGTTCTCCTGCTGCTGTTGGCCGGCTGCCGGAAGCCAGGCCCCGACGTGCAACTGGTCGAGGGCGTGGTGACACTCGACGACAAGCCGCTCGGCGGAGCCGCCGTGACGTTCATCCCCGCGACGCCGGCGGGAATCGCGGCGGCCGGCCTCACCCGCGACGACGGCCGCTACGTGCTGAGCGCCACCGTCGGAAAACGCTTTGGCGAAGGGACCGTGCAGGGGGAGTACGTCGTCACGGTCCACAAACTCGTCGACCCCCCCGCGGGCGGCGAGCCCGTGCTCGCGACCCCCCGCGTCTACGCCGACCGGGCCACGACTCCGCTGCGTGCCGTCGTGAACAAGGGCTCGAACAAGCTCGACTTCTCCCTGAAGACGCCGTCGAAGTGAGCCGGCGGGGCCGCAGCATGCCTATGCGCCGCGCTCATGCTTTTGAACAATTTTGCTCGCGAGGAAACGTTGACGCCCACCGCCCGGAACGCTGAACTCGCGGCATGAGAGCCCTCCCCCTCCGGGCCGTCGCTCCGCTTCTGGCGGCCGGCCTCCTCGCCGGCTTCGTCCCCGCGTTCCGCACGGTCCACGCGGCGCCGCCCGTCATCCCCGCGGGCCATGTCCTTCCCGCCGACTACCTGAAGTCGCTCGACGCCCCGGCATGCAGGCCCGGCCATACGCTTCCCCGGCTCACCCGCTTCGGCTGGACGCTCGACTTCGACACCCGCGTGGAGTTCGCCCGCCGCTGGGGCTACGCGCTGGAGTGGGGCTCGGTGCCGTGGCTCAACGGCTACGCCACGGAGGAGGCCGTGCAGAAGGCGATCGACGATCCCGCGAGCGACGCCGCCAAGTGCATGCGGCTGGCGGCCAAGGAGCCCGACACCTTCAAGCTCTCCGTGATCTGCTGCCGCGACCTGCCCCCGAAGGAGACGGTGCCCCCGGAGACCTGGACCCGCGGCACCGACGGGGAATTCGCGAGCGCCCGGTCGAAGGGCTACGACGGCAACGTCTGGTCGGAAGGCGTCGACTGGATCTACAGCCCCGCGGCCCCCGATTCGGTCTGGCAGGAGGCCGGCCGCCTGCGGGCCGACCCGCTCAAGAAAATCCGCGCCGAGTGCCCGATCGCGATCGTGCTCAATGGCGGCGAATACGGCCTGGCCGTCCCCGGGTTCGCCAAGCCGTTCTGGGAGCAGGATCCGGCGATCGTCGCCGCCAAGGGAGAGCGGTCGTGGTATGAGTTCACCTCGAAGGCCAAGGCCCGGGCCGAGTCGCTCATCGCCGACGCCGTCCGTGTGGCGGTGCCCGACCGCGATCTCTACATCTATTACACCTGCTCCGGCGGCACGAGCCGCAACCGGTGGCCCGGCTGGGTGGAGTGGGGACCGGGCTACGAATGGATTCATCCCGTTTCCGACCTGCCGAGCAGTGAGCACTACTACCGCCACGGCAACGGCGGCTGGACGGGCAAGAACGACATCCTCACGCAGGCCCTCAACGCCCGCGGCTTCGAGATCGCCCACGGCAAGCCGCTCTGCTACGACTGGGTCTCGGCCGGGTGGGAGGGCAACACCGGGACGATGGGAGGCGAAAAGGACGCCGAGGGCGACGATGGGCTCGGCGACCTGGATCGCTACCGCGGCTTCCTGTGCTGCCTCTACACCGCCGGCATGATCGGCGGGAACGCTGGCTACTACAGTTATCCGAAGGGCTACGAGCGGACGTCGCTGCAGGGCTTCCACCAGCCCTTCCCCGCGGGCAAGCCGCCGCACTGGCTCCTGCAGATGATCGCGCTGGCCGACGTGCACGCGACGTTCTCACACCTGGAGCGCTATCTCCGCGACGGCGACCTGCTCCCCGGCCCGGCCCGCCACCGCTGGTCGAAGGAAAACCCGGCCTACGAGTTTCCCACGCGGACGCCGGCCCGGGTGCTCGCCCGCAAGATCCAGGGCAGGCCGGAGTGGCTGATCACGGCCTGGGCCGCCGACGGCGTCGCCCGCGACGTCTCGGTCGAGATCCCCACGCTCGGAAAAGTCTCGCTTCGTGCCGTGCCAAAGGCGATAATCGTGGAGGCGAAGCCCGGCCCGGACGGCCCGACGCTCGAGCCCGTCGTGGCCAAGGAGGCACGTCGATGAGCAGGTGTGACGCGGTGATCCGGACGGTCCAACTGACGATCCACCTGAAGGTCCAGCGGACGATCCATGTGCCGCGACCGCTGCGGGCAGCGGCCGCTTGGGCACTGCTCGCGGCCCTGGCCGCGGCGGGCTCACGGCCTGCCATCGCGGCCGACGCCCGGGCCTTTCTCGCGCAGACCTGCATCGACTGCCACGGCCCCGACACGCAGGAAGGGGGTGTGCGGTTCGACACGCTGCCGCTCGATGCCAAGGAGCTCGCGGCCTCGCCCGACGCGATCCACACGCTCATCCGCGCGCACGACCGCGTCCGCGACGGCGAGATGCCGCCCAAGGATGCGGAGCAGCCGTCGGCGGCCGACCGCCAGGCCTTCGTCGCCGCGATCGCGCCGGTGATCGAGGCGGGCGAGACGGAGGCGGCCGCCGGCACGGGCCGCGCGACGATCCGGCGGCTCAACCGCACCGAATACGAGCACACGCTCCGCGACCTCTTCTCGCTGCCGTCGCTGCGGGTGAAGGACCTGCTCCCCGAGGACGCCCGCCGCGAGAACTTCGACAAGGTGGCCGGCGGCCTCGACATCTCCTACGTGCAGATGGCCAAGTATCTCGAGGCCGCCACGGAGGCGCTCGACCAGGCGATCGTGACGGCGGCCACGCCCCCCAAGCGATCCGTGTGGCGCGAGGCGGCCATGAAGCAGGGCACCGTCCACGGCGCCGTCGCACAGATGTGCCTCGCGCCGCTGAACGGCCGCGACCTCGCGGCCGGCTATCTCACCGGGATCGCCGGCAACCCGGCCAAGAACATCGGCAATTCCTACCGCTGGGCGCGGTTCGACGGCACGGCCGAGTCGGCGGCATTGCTCGCCGGCAAGATCGGCGCCCACCAGCCGGAGGGGATCCAGATCGACCGGTTCGAGCCGCCGGTGCCCGGGCTCTACCAGGTGCGGTTCTCGATCTGGGGACTGCGCTGGGCCAGGACCAAGGCCGAGGCGGCGAAGCCGGGCGACATCGCGCAGTACCAGAGCTTCGAAAAGCCCTTCACGCAGAACGACCAGGGGAAGTGGCAGGCCGCGCCGGTCGGCGACGACGAGAAGAAGACGCCCCTGCGGCAGAAGACCGACAACCTCGAGCAACTCGCGGGCGACGGCACGGTCGTCCACATCGTCCGCGCGTCGCTCCGCGGCCGGCCGCTCGGCTACTTCGACGCACCGTCCCTCGAACCGACGACGCACGAGTTCACCGTCTGGCTCGCCCCCGACGACCGCATCTCGTTTCATGCGATGACCCTGCCGCTCAACGGCGCGCAGAATGCCCCCTTGAGTGACGGCGTCCGCGATTACGAGGGGCCGGGGATCGCGTTCGACTGGTTCGAGGTGGAGGGCCCGCTCGACGATTCCTGGCCACCGCCCAGCCAGCGCAGGCTGTTCGGCAAGGCGACGATCGAGCAGCCCGCGAAGCGGGCCAAGAAGTCGAAACAAGCCAAGCCGCCCGTGACGGCCACGATCCGGCAGGACAATGCGGCCGCCCCGGCCGCCCTGCTCCGCGACTTCGCGGCGGCCGCCTTCCGCCGACCGGTCGCCGCGAAAGAACTGGAGCCCTACGTGCGGCTCGTCGAGGAGCAGCTGAGACTCGGCGAACCGTTCCAGGAGGCGATGTTTGCCGGCTACCGGGCGGTGCTCTGCTCCCCCGACTTCCTGCTCGTGGGCCTCGAATCGGGGCTGCCGAAGGCCGGGGCGTCGCCCGCACCGCTCGGGGCCCATGCCCTCGCCTCGCGGCTCTCCTACTTCCTCTGGGACTCGCTGCCCGACCGGCCGCTGCTCGATCTCGCCGACTCCGGCGCGATCCTCGAGCCGGACGTGCTCGAAGCCCAGGTGGATCGGATGCTCGCCGACCCCAGGTCGGAGCGGTTCGTCGAGCACTTTCTCGACGAATGGCTCAAGCTCCACGAGATCGACTTCACCACCCCCGACACCAAGCTCTACCCGGAGTTCGACCCGTGGCTCCGCGACTCGATGCTCGCCGAGACGCGGGCCACGTTCCGGCGGCTGCTCGACGAGGATCGCCCGGTGACGGAGCTGATCGACTCCGACACGGTGATGATCAACCAGCGGCTCGCGCTGCTCTACGGAATCCAGGGCGTCCACGGGGCCGCGATCCGACCGTGCCCGGTGCCCGACGGGGTGCCCCGCGGCGGCCTGCTCACGCAGGCGTCCGTCCACAAGGTGACGGCCAACGGCACGGCCACCTCGCCCGTGCTGCGGGGCGTGTGGGTGATGGAGCGGCTGCTCGGCATCCCGCGGCTGCCGCCGCCGCCGAATATTCCCGCGATCGAGCCCGACGCCACCGGGGCGACGACGATCCGCCAGATGGTGGAGATGCACCGGGCCGACGCCTCCTGCGCCGCCTGCCATGCGCGGATGGATCCCTATGGCCTGGCGCTCGAGGCCTTCGACCCGATCGGCGGCCACCGCGACCGGTACCGGCTGTCGGGCCAGCCGCAGAAGGGCAATCAGGGCCCGAAGGGGAAGCAGGGCCCGAAAGGGAAGCAGGGCAAAACAAACGACGGGGAAGCATCCGCCGAGGTCTTCACGTTCTCCAATTCCTCGCACCACAACCGCATCCGGGTCAGGCTCGGCTCACCGGTCGATCCGAGCGGCACGCTCGCCGACGGCCGCTCGTTCCGCGACGTCGAGGAGCTCAAGCGACTGCTCGTGTCCACGCCCGACGCGATCGCCGCCAACATCGCCCGGCAGCTCACGATCTACGCCACGGGCGCTCCGATCCGCTTCTCCGACCGCGACGAGATCGACGCCATCGTGGCGGCCACGAAACCGGCGCAGCACGGCCTCAAGGCGATCGTGAAACAACTGGTTTGCAGCGACCTGTTCCGCACCAAATAACGACGCGATCCCGCACGCAGAGGAGACCTTCATGCCCGCCCTGTCCCGCCGCACGCTCCTGAAGGGCTCGGGCGCCGCCCTGGCCCTGCCGCTGCTCGATGCGATGCGGCCCGCCTTCGGCCGGGCGGCCGAATCGGTGCCCCGCCGGCTGGTGGCGGTCTGCACGAACCTCGGCGTCTATGAGAAGAACTTTCTGCCCGCCACCGCGGGTCGCGATTTCGCCCTCACGCCCTACCTCGAGCCCTTCGCCGATCTCCGCGATCAGTTCACGGTCGTGTCGGGAACGTCGCATCCGGACGTGACGGGCGGCCATGCCGCCGAGGCGACGTTCCTCACGGCGGCCCCGCACCCCGGCTCGGCATCGTTCAAGAATTCGATCTCGCTCGACCAGTTCGCGGCCGACCGCATCGGCTTTCATACCCGCGTGCCCTCGCTGCCGCTGGCCGTTTCCAAGCGGGGCAACCAGTCGATCTCGTTCACGTCGAGCGGCGTGATGGTGACCGCGGAATCGAGCCCCGCGAAGGTCTACCGGCAGCTGTTCGTGGCGGGCGATGCGGCGAGCATCGAGCGGCAACTCCACGACCTGCGCACGGGCCGCAGCATCCTCGACAGCGTGGCCGACCGGGCCGAGTCGCTCCGCAAGGCGCTCGGACCTGGCGACCGCGACCGCATGGACCAGTATTTCACGAGCGTCCGCGAGGTGGAGCGGCGGATGCTCGTCGCCGAGGAATGGGAGCACAAGCCGAAGCCGAAGCCCGAGGGGACCGAGCCCAAGGACCAGGAATACCTGCTCGAGAAACTGGCGGCCATGTACGAGCTCACCCATCTCGCGCTCGCGACCGACTCGACGCGGCTCGTCACGCTCATGATCAAGCTCGACGGCTTCAGCGAGCACATCCCCGGCGTGTCGCTCGAGGCCCACAACCTCTCCCATCACGTGAACCGGCCGGAGGCGATCGAGCAGCTCACGAACCTCGAACTTGCCGAGTTCAAGGAACTCGCCAAGCTCCTCGGCCGGCTCGCCGCCGCCAAGGAGGACGGCCAGACGCTGCTCGACCGCACGGTCGTCTTCTACGGCTCGAACCTCGGCAACGCCAACAACCACGACAACCACAACCTGCCGATCCTCCTCGCCGGCGGCGGCTTCAGGCACGGCCGGCACCTCGCCTTCGACAAGACCAAAAACGCCCCGCTGCCGAACCTCTTCGTGAGCATCCTCCAGCGGCTCGGCATCGAGGCCGACCGGTTCGCCACGAGCACCGGTACGCTCGCCGGACTCGACCTGCTAGGCTGACCCCATGACCCTCCACGCCCACGAGCGGCTCTGCCGTTTCGCCACGAGACCGTCCTCCGCAGCCGCCCGGATCGGCGCGGTGCTGCCCGACGGCCGGATCGCCGATCTGACGGCCGCGGGCGTCACGTCGCTCTCCGCGATCCTCGACGCGGCCGATCCGGCCGCCGCGGCTCGCGATGCCCGCGGGAGAACGACGAAGAGCCACGCCGTCGCCGACGTCGCGCTCCTGCCGCCGGTCGAACGGCAGGAGGTCTGGGCGGCCGGCGTCACCTACCTCCGCAGCAAGACCGCCCGGATGGAGGAATCCGACTTCAGCGCCACCGCCTACGACCGCGTCTACGACGCGCCGCGGCCGGAGATCTTCTTCAAGTCGCTGGCCGAGAAGGTGGTCGGCCCCGACGCCGCCGTGGGCATCCGGGCCGACGCCCGCTGGAACGTGCCCGAGCCGGAACTGGCCCTCGTGATGAACACGCGGGGCGAGATCGTCGGCTGCACGATCGGCAACGACATGAGCTCCCGCGACATCGAGGGGGAGAATCTCCTCTACCTCCCGCAGGCGAAGGTCTACGACCGCTCCTGCGGCCTGGGCCCCTGGATCGTGCTCGGCTGCGACGAGCGGGAGGCCCGCACCTGGACCGTCACGATCACCATCGAACGCGCCGGCCGCGAGGTGTTTTCCGGGCGGACGGGGATCGACCAGATCAAGCGGTCGTTCGGCGAACTGGCCGGCTACCTCTGGCGGTCGCAGTCGTTCCCACACGGCGCGGTCCTGCTCACGGGCACGGGCGTCGTGCCCGACGAGTCGTTCACGCTCGCCGTCGCCGACCGCGTGACGATCACGATCGACGGCATCGGCACGCTCGCCAACGACGTGGTCGTCGTCGCCTGAAAACCGGAGCCGATCGATGACCGCACTGCATGGCAACCAGTTTCTCGCCGGGCGGCTCGTCGGGTCGCCGCGGAGTTTCGCGGCGACGAGCCCGCTCGACGGCCGCGAACTGCCCGGCCGCTTCTGCTTCGCCTCAGTCGAAGATGCCGCGGCGGCCATGCAGGCCGCGGCCGATGCCGCCGATCCGCTGGCAGGCACCACGGGCGAGGCGCGGGCCCTGTTTCTCGAGCGGATCGCCGCCGAGATCATGGCTCTCGGCGACGCCCTCGTGGAGCGGGCCGGCCTCGAGACCGCGCTGCCCGCGGCCCGGCTGACCGGCGAACGGGCCCGCACCGTCAACCAATTGAAACTCTTCGCCGCGCTGGCCCGCGACGGCGGCTGGGTCGAGGCGCGGATCGACCCGGCGCAGCCCGACCGCCAGCCGCTGCCGCGGCCCGACCTCCGCCGGATGAAACGGCCGCTCGGGCCCGTCGTCGTCTTCGGCTCGAGCAATTTTCCGCTCGCCTTCTCGGTGGCCGGTGGCGATACGGCAAGCGCCCTGTGCACGGGCAATCCGGTCATCGTGAAGGCGCATCGGGCGCATCCCGGCACGTCGGAACTGGTGGCCGGCGCGATCCAGCGGGCGGTCGAGGCCTGCGGCCTGCCGGCGGGCACGTTTTCGATGCTGCACGGCGAGGGCGGCGTGATCGGCACGGCGCTCGTGACGCATCCGGCGGCGCGGGCCGTCGGGTTCACCGGCTCGCGGGCCGCGGGCCGGGCGCTCTGCGACGCCGCTGCGGCACGGCCCGACCCGATTCCGGTGTTCGCGGAGATGAGCAGCTTGAATCCGGTGTTTCTCCTGCCGGGAGCCCTCGCCGCACGCGGTGCCGAGATCGCCAAGGGGTTCGTCACCTCGATGACGCGCGGCGTGGGGCAGTTCTGCACGAAGCCGGGGCTCGTCTTCGCCGTCGCCGGCGCCGATCTCCAGCGGTTCAAGGCCGCCGTCGCGGAGGCGATCACGGCGGCGACGCCGGGCTCGATGCTGTCGGCCGACATCCGCACCGCCTTCGAGCACGGCCGCGACGCCGTCTGCAACGCACCGGCCACGGCGGTGATCGCCCGCTCGGCCACCGCCGCCGATCCGCTGAAGACGCAGGCGGCGGGGATCGTCGCGGAGACCGACGCCGACACCTTCCTCGCCCATCCCGCCCTCTCGGAAGAGGTGTTCGGCCCCTTCAGCCTCGTGGTCGCCGTGCCCGCGCTCGACCGGCTGACGACGATCGCCCGGCGGCTCGAGGGCCAGCTCACAGCCACGCTGCACGGCACGCCGGAGGATCTTGCGGCTGCGACCGGCCTGCTCGAGATCCTCGCCACGAAGGCGGGCCGGGTGATCGTCAACGGCTTCCCGACAGGCGTCGAGGTCTGCCATGCGATGCAGCACGGCGGCCCGTGGCCGGCGACGAGCGACGTGCGGTTCACGAGCGTGGGCTCGGCGGCTCTCGAGCGGTTCGTGCGGCCGGTCTGCTACCAGGACGTGCCCGACACACTGCTTCCGCCCGCGCTCAAGAACGCCAACCCACTCGGCATCGACCGGCTCATCGATGGCGTGCGGTCGAAGGCGCCCGTGGGGTGACGAGCGGATCGTCGGCCTCCCCCCGGGCCTCGGTGAGCCGCGTGCGGAGGTCGGCGAGCCGCATGGCTGCCGCCGGGTCGCCGGACCGGTCGTGCATCTCCGCCGGATCGGCCGCCAGATCGAAGAGCTGCGTGCGTCCCGCGTGTGGGTAGTCGACGAGCTTCCAGTCGGGCGTGACGATCGCCCGCTGCACGTCTCGGTACGCCAGCAGGAGCGACTCGCGGATCCCCGGCTTCTCGCCCCGCAGCACCGGCACGAGGCTCCGCCCCTCGTTGCCCTCCGGCGGCTCCACGCCGCAGAGGTCGCCCGCCGTGGCCGTCAGATCAAAGAGGTAGGCGAGCGCGGCGCACCGTTTCCCCGCCGGCACGCCGGGCCCGGCGAGGATCGCCGGTGATCGCATCGAGTGCTCGTAGAGGTTCTGCTTGCCGAGCAGCCCGTGGCTGCCGATCGCCAGGCCGTGGTCGCTCGTGAAGAGCACGATCGTGTCGGCCAGCCGCCCCTTCGCCTCGAGCGCCGCGAGGATGCGGCCGATCCGATCGTCCATCGCCTCGATGCAGGCATAGTAATCCGCGAGCGCGTGAGACACGTCGGCCCGCGTCCGCGGCCTGGGCAGGAGGGCTTCGTCGCGGATCGTCAGTTCGCCGTTGTCGAAAGGGTGCTCGGCCAGAAAGTTGGCCGGGACCGGCGGCTCATGCCCATCGAACCGCTTCCGAAATCGGTCGGGCGCCTGCCGCGGGTCGTGCGGCGCCGTGAACGACACCCACGCGAAGAACGGTTCGTCACCGAGCCGCTCGACGAACCGCTCCGCCGCGCCACCGAACCGTTCCGGCGCGTGGGCCCGACTCCGCTCGTCGGCCACCGGCTCGCCGTGATCCCGAAACGACTCCGTGGGCACCGACCACTGGTCGTGCATGCCGCCGAGAAAGACGGCGTCCCCCTCGGCGAAACAGCGGCGGACCGCCGCTGCCCCGTTGTGCCACTTGCCCGTGATGAAGGTGCGATAGCCCGACCGCTCGAACCGCTCGGGCCACGTGTCGCAGCCATCGAGGTGCGTGTCGATCCGGAAGAGCGTGCGGCCGGAGAGCAGCATCGCGCGGCTCGGCACGCAGATCGCCGGCACCATGCCCCCCATGCAATAGGCCCGGTCGAAGACCGTGCCGCGGGCCACGAGGGCATCGAGCGACGGAGTGCGGATCGCGTCGTTGCCGAGGGCGTGAATCGTGTCGGCCCGCTGGTCGTCGCTGAGAATCACGAGCACGCTCGGCGGCCGCGGCGCGGCCTCGGCCGCGGCCCCTGCCAGGCAGCAGGCCAGGCAGCAGGCCACGGCGAGGATGTTCCACACCCGCCGGCAGTCGCATTGACGGTGCGTCGTCATGGTGCGGGCACCGCGCGGGTGGAGCCGGTCGTGAAGCCGCCGTCGACGAGGAGCATCTGGCCTGTGATGAAGCCGCTCGCATCGGACGCGAGGAAGACGACCGCGCCGTCGAGGTCGCCGATCTGGCCCGGCCGCCGCAGCGGCGTGCGGGCCACGATCGAGCTCACCCATTCCTCGTCGCGATACATCACGTCGTTCTGGGCCGTGCGAAAAAAACCCGGAGCGAGGCAGTTGACCGTCACGCCGTGGGGGCCGAACGCGTCGGCCAGGCTCATCGTGAGCTGGCGGATGCCGCCGCGGCTGGCCGTGTAGGGGGCCAGGCCGCCCATGCCGAAGACGCTCGTGATGCTGCCGATCGTGATGATCCGCCCGCGGCCGCGCGGGACCATGTGCCGGGCGATCGCCTGCGACATGAAAAAGGTGCCACGGAGGTTCGTGTCGAGCACGGTGTTCCAGTCGTCCCACGTGACGTCCCCTGCGGGCTTGCGGACGTTGCAGCCGGCGTTGTTCACGAGGATGTCGATCGGACCCGCATCGACGGCCGCGGCGGCCGCGGCCTGGATGCTCGCCTCGCTCGTGAGGTCGAGCGGGAGCGGCGTCACCCGGCGGCCGAGCGCTTCGAGTTCCGCCCGGGGCCCGGCGAGCGAATCGACCGACCGGGCCGTGATCACGAGATCGGCGCCGGCCCGCGCGAGCGCCCTGGCCAGTTGCAGGCCGAGGCCGCGGCTCGTGCCGGTCACGAGCGCCGTGCGGCCAGCAAGCGAGAAGAGCGCGAGATCGGGGGGAGTTGCGGTCACGGCTGGAGCACCACCTTCACGAGCCCCGGCTCCTGCCGGTGCAGCCGCTCGAAGAGTTCCGGCCCTTCGGCGAGCGGGGCGACCCGGCTGACGAAGCCGGAGAGATCGACACGCTTCTCCGCCACGAGCCGGATCGCCTCGGGATAGCAGCCGGCCGCGCAGCACGATCCCTGCAGCCGGATCTGCCGGGTGACCACCTGCTGCAGCGGCAGTTCGATCGCGGGCGAGACGTTGCCGACGAGCACCACCGTGCCGCCGCGGGTGGCCGCCTCGACCGCCGTCTGCACCGGTGCGGTCGCGCCGACCGCCTCGATGACGAGATCGGCGCCGTCGGTGTCGTCGGACGATGTTCCCCAGGCCGCAGCCCGCCGCCCCGCGTCGGGGCCGGCCGCAAACGTTTCCGCGGCTCCGAGCCTGCGGGCCTGCGCGAGCCGGGCGGCGTCGAAGTCGATCGCGGCGATCCGCGGCACGCCGCGGGCACGCAGCGCCGCGACGCAGGCCAGGCCGATCGTGCCCGCGCCGACGACCACGGCCGACCGTGTGGCCGGGCCCGCGGCGGCGAGATTGACGGCATGCAGCGCGATCGTGAGAGGCTCCAGGAGCGCGGCCGACACGAAGTCGACCGTGTCGGGAATCCGATGCACGATCCGCCGCGGCACGCAGACATATTCCGCGAAGCAGCCGTGGCGGCGGTAGGTGCCGGGCGAAACGCCGAGCACCTGGCGGTGGGTGCAGAGGTTTTCGCGGCCGGTCTCGCAGTATTCGCAGCCGCCGCAGAAGACGGTCGAGTCGAGCGCCACCCGCGTGCCGCAGTCGAGATCGGTCACCCCCGCACCGACGGCCTCCACCGTGCCGGCGGCCTCGTGCCCCATCACGAGCGGCGGGATCCGCCGTCCCGACCCGCCGGTGTAGCCGTGCACGTCGGAGCCACAGATGCCGCAGGCCGCGACCCGCACGAGCACCTCGCCCGCCGCGGGAACCGGCTTTTCACATTCAGCCACGGCCAGTTGACCGGGCGAAGAAAGCAGCAGGGCCTTCATGCGATCACACCACCTCTCAAAGGACGGGACACCTCTGATTGGATCATCTTTTCAGGAAGGATAGAAGAAGCATCGACGTGCCACCCGGTTCCGTGCCCCGCCCAGGTCGATGATTTTGCAAATCGATGTGCGGGGCGCTTACGCCGGATCATGCCCCCCTCAAACCGAGAGGCCCGCGGCGCTTGCGCACCGCGGGCCCCGTGTCGTTCAGGCCTGGCCCCTGGTGGGCCGCCGGGCCTCATGTCGTGCGGCAGGCAGACTCATGTGCACTGCCAACAGAGATTCCCAGGCCGACTTACCGCACCGCCTCGAGCAGCATCTTGGCGTT
>JBJTSM010000703.1:0-4306 GCA_046076685.1 Planctomycetia bacterium
GAAATACCGTCCGGTCGGATACTTCGTGCGGTCGTCATCCATGAACGGGATGCCGGCCGGCCCGATGTAGGCGTTGCCCACTTGGATCATGCTCATCGTCGGCTTGAAGAGGTCGCCGTCGCGATAGAAGAGCGCTGAATAGTGGGCGTATTTGTTGCCGTAGAGATATTGCCGGCCGTTTGAGGCGGTGAGGATCTTCTGGCTCGCCGCATACGCACCCGGCCCCAACTCGGGCACCATCTCCGGCGAAGTCTTCCGCCAGATCGTGGTCAGCGGCGTGACCTTGTAGTTCTTCCAGTCGATCTTCCAGAGCACGTTGTGCACGAGGATCTCGTCGGGCTTTTTGGGGTCGATGAAGCCGTAGGCGAAGTAATCGCAGCCGCCGAAGAACTCGTTCTTGAAGGCTCCGGTCTTCGCATCCCACACGCTGATCCGCTTGGGCGCGTCGGTCGTCTCCGCCACCCAGAGCTGGCCGGTTTTGTCCACCGTGATCCCGCCCGGCATGTAGATGCCGAGCTGGTCATACGTGCCCTTCGCAGGCCGCCCCCCCTCCTTGCCGATGCTGCGGAGGTATTTGCCGCTCGCGTCGAACACCGACACATTCATGAGCCTGCCGGCGTTGGCCACGAAGATCATGTTCTCGAACGTGGCGATGCCGGTGGGCGCGTCGAGCTTCTCCGCGATCGTGACCGCGGGCTTGCCGTCGGCGAGCACGAGCACCTTCCCGCCGCTCACCACGGCGAGCCGGCCGTTGGCGAGCGCCGCCAGCCGCTCGGGCGCAGGCACGCTCCACGTGCCGAGCATCGCGCCCGTCTTCGGATCGAAGCGGGCCACGAGGTCGCGGGCCTTGTAGCTCGCGAAAAGTGTCTTTGCGTCACAGGCGAGACCGGTGACGACGTTCGTCTTGTCGTCGCCGCCCGGGGGCGCGTTGATCTCGTCCTTGCCGCCGAGCTGGATCGGCCGCGCCTCCTTGGCGGTCATCAGCTGGATGCCCACGCTCTTCGTGAAGCCGTGGCCGCCGGCGGAGAAGACGGTCGCGCCGTCGGTGGCCAGGTAGGTGGCGTCGAAGTTGCAGCCCCACTGCTTCTTGCCGGCAAAGTCGGTGCGGATCACGCCCCAGCCGAATTCGCTGCCGTCCCAGGCGAGGAGCACGCCGTCGTCGAAGGCGCACGCAGCCCGCGGCGAGCCGTGATCGGCGCCCCAGCCTCCCTTGCCATCGACCGTGGGATAGGCCGGCTGGCCGGAGTTGTGCACGCTGAAGCGATACTCCGCCTTGACCGGCTTGTGGTAGATGCCTCGCCAGGTGTAGGTGCCCGCCGGCAGCAGGTTGCCGTTGTCGTCGCAGCCGTCCCACCGTTCGGTGTTGGGCCCGCCGAGCCGCTCCTGCTGCGGCACAAGCATGCGGACGTTTTCATTCTTCTCGTTGAAGAGCTGAACCGTGCACTCGGTGTCTTCGGGGAGCGTGTAGGCGAAGTCGAGCGGCAGCGGCCGATCCGGCGGCACGCCCTCGAGCACGAGCTTGCGATCGACCTTGCCCGTCGGCGTGAAGACGAGTTTGCCCCAGCACTTCGTGCCCTGAAACGGAAACCCCGCCTCGCGCAGGAGGTCGTAGGCCCAGGCCGCGCCGCCGGCGGTCGCCTGGCCGTCGGGCCGTGAGTAGTTGAACTGCACCGTGCTTGCGACCACATCGCCGGCCTTGAGCGGGGCCTTGGCGTTGAGCGTGGTCCACGGGATCCGGTATTCGAACGAGTAGCCCGTGCCGTCGGGCCGCTTCAGATACTTCGCCTGAAACTGATCCTGCGGCACGAGGCCGCGAGGGGCGTTTTTCGGCTCGCGATAGGTCATGCCCAGCTGCATGGCCAGTTGCGGCTCGCCCGTCTCGGTGTAGTGCCAGAGCGTGAGGTGGACGATGTCGTCGCGGGTCTCCGTCGGGTCGCCCTTGCCCTTGTACTTGAACGTGCTCTCGTCGAGGATCGGGTAGCCCACCTTCGGGTCGGTGGTGAGGCGAAACTGGCAGGAGTCGGCATCCCAGCCGCGGAAGGGATCGGTCTCCGGGCCCCGCATGTTCATCATGGGGTTCGGGTCGTTGACGTCGGCACCGAGGTAGATCGCCTCGGCGTCGTACATGATCGCGAACTTCGCGTTCATCGTGCCGCGGGTGGCCTGGATCACGAACATCTCGATCTGACCGGAGAGGTCCCAGTCGGCGAGGCTGCCGTCGATCGTCACCTTGCCGGGCGCGGGCACGGCATAGAGCTGCTTGTGACGGCCGCGGCCGTTGTCGTTGGCCAGGCCGGGCGACGCGATCGCCGCGGCGAGGCAGGCGAGGATGACAAGCGGGGCCGCGAGACGGGCGGCAAACGGTGGCAGGCTCATGGTGGAGGGCACTCCAAACGGGAATCTTGGTGAAAACGACGGGCAGGCGGAGGCGCGGAACCGACGCCTCCACTATGGTTTAGCGGTGCCCGGAAGATTCCCACGGTCACCCCCGCCCTAAGTCGAAAAAAAAGCCCGGATGGTGATGGCGGGCGTCAACCCCTCGCTTCCGCGAGGGGCTTGCGGGTGAGGGGAGCACGTCTCCCAAAAGCCTCCGGCGGAAGCCGGGGGCTGACGCGATCCATTTCAAACCGGCCACCCGCATGCCCTCGGCTCGCGCCTCGGGCTTTTCGGCAAACGGCACGGCGTTCGCGAGGGACCACCGGCGAAATCTGCTTGCCTCCCCGATGCTCAGGATGGCGAGATCACAGGGATCACCTGGCGTCCGTTTTTCCGATAGACCCGAAAGTCGCTGTCGAGCGTCAACACCGCGCAGTCGCCGTGGAGCTCACTCATGCGGACCAGGCAGACGTCCGCGAGCGTCGCCGGCAGGTCACGGTATTTCCTGAGCAGCCGACGCAGGGATACGATCTCACCACGAACGTCGAAATCACAGATCAGATCGCCACGCTCGACGAGTGACAGGATCAAATCCGGATCGATCCCGCCCCGCTTCAGGATGAACAACGCCTCGGTCAACACGGGCTGGCAGCTGATCACGGGATCGGTCAATTCCTGAAATCGTTCGCGGGCCCACCCGTGAAACTCCGAATCCCGGTCGAAGTAGGCGACGAGCGGCCCGGTGTCGACGATGACCCGTTTCACTCACCAAACCCCCGGAGCACCTCACGATTCGTCGCGAGATCCCGCCGGCCGCTGGCCCCCGCGCCGCAGAGATCCCGCGTGCGGTCGTAGAGGCTTCCCCCGGTGGCCGATTTCCGCAACCGGGCCGAAACGACTTCGCGGATGAGCGCGGAAACAGACTTCCCCGACTGACGGGCCTCGCGTTCGAGCCGCTGTTTTACGGCAAGCGGCAGTTTGATCGTGAGCGACACCATATCCGGATTGTAGTCTATTGTGCGCAGAAAGCAAGACGATTCACGAGGGCCGGACGCCGGACCGATTCCTGTAACGGTGGCGGAAGTAGCGACCACAGCCGGGGAACACGGCCGCACGGGCAGCCGCCGCCGGGCGACATACTTTTCCGATGGTCGGAACTCAGCTCGCCTGCAGCGCCTCGACGCTGTTCACGTGCATGAGCGAGCAGGTGACGCTGCGATCGTCGTCGAGGTAACCGACGATCACCCGCGTCTTCATGACGATCGCACATTCCGGATGGCGGACCTCATGCACCTCGCCGTTGGACATCCGGATGACAAACGGCTCGAACGGCTCGCGGCGGAGAAATTCCCTGATCGTTTCGGCATTCATGGACGGGGCTCCCGTGGCACGGAGAATGTGAACGCCTGAACATCATATCGCCCGCCTCGCCGGATGGCAACGGCCACGGCCATCCGGCCAACTGGTGATGGCCGGCGGCACCCCCCTCGCTTCCGCGAGGGGATGACAGGCGATGGCCGCCGTCGCCCCTGTTTGCCGCAATTTCCGCCTGAATCTGCGGGACGAAAAATTTTTTGTGGGATCGGGGGTGGGGCGGCTACCCCCGATTTTTTTCCGGCCGCGTAAGAACCGCGGCGGACCGGCGACGTATCCATCATGAAAACCCGTGGTCGGCCGGGTGGCTGTCGTCTTTTGATTCGCCACTCGGTTCTTGGGTTCGGGGTTTTTCATCCATTTCTTCTCTTCCGAGGTGCTGTCATGAACATTTCCGTATCGAATTCGCGGTCATGCAGGCCGCGACCGGGTCTTACGTTGGTCGAGCTTTTGGTGGTGATCGCCATCATCGGCACGCTGTTGGGGATGCTGCTGCCGGCCGTGAATCAGACGCGGGAGGCGGCCCGCCAGTGTCAATGCCAGAGCCAGATAAAAC
>JBJTSM010000704.1:0-2033 GCA_046076685.1 Planctomycetia bacterium
CGCGGCGGCATCCGCGACATCGAGTTCACGATCCAGTTCCTGCAGCTCCTGAGCGGCGGCGACACGCCGCGGATCCGCACCGGCACCACGCTCGAGGCGATCCGGCGGCTCGCCGAGACGGGCGGGCTCACCGATCAGGAACGCGGCATCCTCGAACGCACCTACACCCTCCTGCGAACCGTCGAGCATCGGCTCCAGATCCTCTACGACCGCCAGACGCATCTCGTGCCGCAGGAGCCGCGGGAATTCGCCCGTCTGGCGGTGCGGATGGGCTACGGCACGGCCGCGGCCGCCGCCGAGCGGCTCCGCGGCGAACTGGCCGAGGCGACCGACGTGAACCGGCGGATCCTCGATCATCTCCTGCACGACGCCTTTCCGGAGGATGCGGAGCCGGAGCCGGAGGTCGACCTGGTGCTCGACCCGTCGCCGCCGGAGGTCTTCGTGCGCCAGGTGCTGTCGCGGCACGGCTTCCGCGACGTCGCCGCGGCGCATCGGGCGCTCGAGGCGCTGGGCGAGGAGAAGGTGCGGTTTCTCTCCACCCGTCGCTGCCGGCATTTCCTCGCGGCGATCGCGGCCCGGCTGCTCTCGGCCATCGCGACCACGCCCGACCCTGACGCCACGCTGACGAACCTGGTCGCCGTCAGCGACTCCCTCGGGGGCAAGGGGGTGCTCTGGGAACTCTTCAGCTCTCATCCCCCGTCGCTCGATCTCACCGTCCGCCTCTGCTCGTCGAGCCCCTTCCTCGCCAAGCTGCTCGTGGGCAACCCGGGCATGATCGACGAGTTGCTCGACAGCCTGCTCATCCCGCGGCTGCCATCCTCCGCCGATCTCGACGCGGCCCTCGCGGAACTCTGCAGGGGCGCGGTCGATCTCGACCCGATCATCCACGCCTTCAAGGCCTCGCAGCAATTGCGGGTGGGCGTTCGCGACATCCTCGGCCGGCAGAACGTGGCCGAGACGACCGCGGCGCTCTCGGCGATCCCGGAGTCGATCCTGCGGGTGGTGATGGCCCGCGAGGAGGAGCGGCTCGTGGAGCGGCTCGGCGAGCCGATGGCCGGCCAGGGGGAGACGGTCGGCGTGCGGGCCGGCGCGGTCGTGCTCGCGATGGGCAAGTTCGGCGGCCGCGAGATGAACTACGCCAGCGACGTCGATCTCGTGTTTCTCTACGACCACGACGGCATCTCCTTCCACCGGCGGCGGACGCGGCGGAGCGTCGAGGGGACGACCAACGCCCACTTCTTCGCGGAATTGGCCCAGCGGACGATGAAGGTCTTCAACGCCTTCGGCCCGCACGGCCGGCTCTACGAGATGGACTCGCGGCTCCGCCCCAGCGGCCGCAGCGGCCCGGCGGCGGTGTCGCTCGACGACCTCGCCCGGTATTTCGCCGAGGACGGTCCGGCCGCCATCTGGGAGCGGCAGGCGCTCGTGAAGGCCCGGGTCGCCGTCGGCGGTCCCGCGGCCGCTGCGCGGGCCACGCGGATCGTGCAGGCGGCCGCCTACGAGCGGCCCTGGACGGCGGCCGAGGTTGCCGAGATCCGGCGGATGCGGCACCGCATGGAGGAGGGGGCCCGGGCGACGAACCTGAAACGCGGGCCGGGCGGAATCGTCGACATCGAGTTTGTCGCGCAGGTGTTGCAGCTCGTGCATGGCGGACGTGATCCCGCGCTCCGCACGCCGGAAACCCTGGCGGCCCTCCAGCGGCTGGCGGCGGCCGGCCTGCTCGACACCGCGGAATCCGGATTTCTGGAACAGGCCTACGGACAACTGCGGAAGATCGAGGGGCATCTGCGGCTGCTCGACGCGCCGGCCCGCCACGATTTTCCGACCTCGCCGGAGGAGCAGCGGACGCTCGCCCACCTCCTCGGCTACCAAAGCCCGCACGACCTCGTGGCGGAGGTGCAGACGCTCACCGCCCGCACCCGGCAGACATTCGACGACGTGTTCGACCGCGTCGAAGCGTCGCTGGCGTGAGGGGCCGCGGGTTCACTTCGCGGCGCGGCGGCGGGCGGCCCAGATTTCCCAGGCCACCGGCA
>JBJTSM010000705.1:0-2086 GCA_046076685.1 Planctomycetia bacterium
GACTGGATGCCCATGCTGCCGAGCCAGGATTTCTATGATTTCCAGCTCTTCGCCCCGCCGGATCTGCAGGAATACGAGATCTACCCCGAGCCGAGCGAGGGGATCTTCTTCAACTATGACCGTCTCTACTGGGGCATCACGCCGCCGCGGGTCGCCGGTGTCGGCACGACGCCGACCGGCAACTACATCATCCCGAAGAATCCGATCGCGCCCCAGACGGTCGTCCAGCTCAACAACGCCAACCTCATCGCCTCGGGCACCGCGGCGGGCGCGGGCTCGAGCATCATCGGCGGCCTCTACACCTTCGGCAGCGATCCGCTCCAACTCGACCTCAACACCAGCTGGATGAGGACCCGCATGTCCTGGGGCAACCGCTACGAGGGCGGCTGGATCTACGACAACAACGGCGTGAACATCAGCTACTTCACCATCGGCCAGTCGCAGAGCTTCCAGACGAACAGCGAGTTCGCGGCCTCGTCGCCGACCCAGGAGTTCACCCAGGATGCCACGGCCGGCGGCGGCACAGGGACGACGGGCGGCGGCGGCGTCGGCAACGTGAATCAGGCGCTCGTGACCACGACGATCACCGCGGTGAGCCCGCCGCCCGATCACATGATCGCCCAGAAGCTCAAGCAGGACAACAGGACGGAAATCCAGAGTGCCGGCGTCGCCGCGATCATCCGCCGTGAACTCGGCAAGCGGGGCAGCGGCTCGACTGTGCGGTTCGGCCTGGGACCGAGGTTCCTGCAGTTCGCGGAACGGTACAAGCTCGGCTACGAGAGCAAACAGTATGCCTTCAACATCGGCGGCGGTGCGGGCGGCACGGGTGGCGGTGGCACGACCGGTGGCACGACCGGTGGCGGTGGTGCTGGTGCTACGACCGGTGGCACGACCGGCGGGGCCACGGCCGGAGGTCTGGCCACCACCACCGGCGCCGGCGGTGGCGGCAACATCGGCGAAACCTTCGGCACCGGGCCCGCGGGGGACGTGCTCGGGATCACCGGCATCGACTCGCTGACCGGCGTCGGGCAGGGCACGCCGCTCCAGGCTGGCGCGTGGGAGACCTACACGAGCAACAACATGGTCGGGCCGGAGTTCTCGCTGCTCTTCGAGTCGCAGAAGGGCCGCTGGCTCTTCTCGAGCGAGCTCAAGTTCACCGCCGGCATGAACTGGCAGAACAACCTCTACCGCGGCACGAATTTCCCCGAGACCCTGGGGGCCGACTACCTGCGCGCCACGTTCACGCCGTCCACGACCTTCACGGCCGGCGGAACGACGGATCCGGGCGGCAACAGCCCGACCACGCTCAACGCACCGCCGCTGTTCCTGCAGCTCTACGGGGTGGCCCAGAACAACGCGACGAACTCGGCCGAGCACCGGTTCGTCTTCACGCCGATCGGCGAATGGCGGTTCGGCACGCAGTTTCGCGTGAGCGAGGCGATCCGTCTGCACGCCGGCTACACCGGCATGTGGCTCGGCAGCATCGCCCGGGCCTCGACGAACACGGGATATCTCACGCGGGAAAAGCGAACGCAGTTCGCGGCGCCGGTCGACCCCACCCAGCCCGCCAGCCAGACGAACCCCTGGGTCGTCAAGCAGACGGGGCCCAGCCTCTACAACCAGCCGCTCGTGAACGGGCAGCCGAATCCCTACTACGTGCCGAACCCCCGGTTCAACTCAATCGGTCCGGTGCAGGGCGGCCAGGAATACGTCTTCACCAACTGCGTCTACTTCGGCATCGAAGTGAGGTACTGAGTTCACGGGAAGGCTCGGCCATCCTGGCCGACCTTGCCTTGGCGACCGCAGGTCGCTGGTGCTGACCCTGCCCTCCAGGCCTGGCGCCGGGGGCGATTCAACCAGATCCCGTCGCTTGCGCTCCGGGCTTGTATGCCCCTCATACAAGCCCCCGGCGCAAGCCGGGGGATCGGCGGGTCGTTCGGTGCACCATCCCGTCGCTTGCGCTCCGGGCTTGTATGCCCCTCATACAAGCCCCCGGCGCAAGCCGGGGGATCGGCCCGTCGCCAAGAGGGCGAGACGCTTAGGCCACCGACACCGGCCGCTTCGCCGACCTGGCATAGGCCGGATC
>JBJTSM010000706.1:0-3733 GCA_046076685.1 Planctomycetia bacterium
CTTGTCGCCGCTCGCGAGCAGGTCGGGGCCCTTGCGGTAGGCATACCGATCACCGGCCCGGGTGGCGACGATCGACTGGATTCGGTTCGTGATCGGATTGGCGACGTAGAACATCCGCTCACCGGCCGCGGCACCGGCACCCGTGCCCCACGGCCCCGGCCAGCCGTCGCGATCGTCGGCGAGCGCCAGGCCGCTCAGACCGCTGCCCCCCATCTGCGGTGGCCCGAGCGGGGCGGGCATCAGCGGCTGATACGGCCTGAGTCGGTTGCTCTCCCGCGAGGGATACCGCGAGCCGGGCTCGTAGGGAGCGATCGGAAAGCCCATGTCGTTCGCCTCCTGCAACCACGTTTCACCGTCGCGCGAGATCGTCAGCCCCCAGATGTTGTTCGGGCCGCCGGTGAGGGGCTCGAAGGCCGATCCATCCGGCCGCATCCGGGCCAGTTTGCATTCCGTGAAGGGCACCTCCGTCGTTCCATCGGCGAATGGCCGTCCTTCAGGCCGCTTCACGAGCGACGCATTGAAGAGGCCTTGGGCCAGCAGGATCCAGTTGCCCGGTACCCGGGTGAACTGATGGGGAAAGAGGTGCGAGTCTTGCACACCGAATCCCTCGAGCACGGTCTCGTGCCCATCGGCCCGGCCGTCGCCGTCGGTGTCACGGTAGAAGCGGATTTCGGGGCCGTACGGCACGATCGCGCCATCGCGATAGGGGAGCACGCCGAGCGGAATCGCGAGCCCATCGGCAAACAAGCGCGGGGGTGATGGTTTCGCGGCCCAGGGGTCGTCGACCACGAGAACCTTGTCGCGGCCGCCCCTCGCATAGAGCCGGTTCGCCGCCTCCGGGCTTTCGTTGCCGTCGACGGGATATTCGAGCGCCGTCGTGGTCCACAGGCGTCCGTGTGCATCGAATGCCAGCGCCACGAACTTGCCGTACGGATTGGCCGGATCGGTGCTCTCTTCGAGCACGAGTTCGGCGTTGAAGCCGTCGGCCAGCGTGAAGTGCGCGGCCTCGTCCTGCGCCGACAGCGGCTCAGCCGGAGCGGGCGGCTTGGCCGGCACGGCAGGCTTCTTGGGCTCAGCCGGCTTCGCCGGAAGGCGACGGATCGTGACGTCCTTCACCTCGATCTGGGCCTTGCCGCCGCCGTGTACCTGGATGCCGATCCGGCCGTCCAGCGGGATCGTCGGATCGGCCTCCGTGTAGTCGAGCGCGGCGACGCCGTTGATCCACGTCCGGATGCCCGGCCCCTCGGCCCGGATCCGGTATTCGTTCCAGCCGTCGGGCCTGATCGCCGCCTCGACGGCCTTGGCGTCCTGAGGTTCGCCGATCACCTTGTTGCGCCGCGACTCGTCGTAGAGCTTGCCCCACCAGCCGGGGCCTGCGTCGACCTGATACCCCTTCATTTCGTGGGAATCCGGCACCCGCGTGCTCCGGATCTGGACACCTGAGTTGACGAATCCGCCGCCGCTGCGGATGCGGATCTTGAGGACCAGTTCGAAATCGCCGAACGACTCCGTTGTCGCCAGGAACGTGTTGTGCGGCACGGTCTCCGTGAGCGATCCACCGACGATCATGCCGTCGGCCGCCTTCCACCACTTCTCCTCGGGTTCGCGTGCCTCCCAGCCCTCGAGCGACCTGCCGTCGAAGAGCGGCCCCGTCTCCTCGGCGTGGGCGGCGAAGGCGAGAGTGAAGGCGATGAAGAGAACCGCGGTTCGCATCGATCGATCTCCCGGAGTCAGGCTAAGGCCATGGCGAAGTCGAAGACCATCACACGGGCGAGGCACGGCACTACGATCGCCTTCACCCGCTCGTGCTCGGGGTGCGGCAGGTAGGTGTCGCGATCCGCGGGGCTCGCGAAGGTCATGATGAATCCGTGCGTGAAGCCGTCGTTGAGACCCTCGGGGCTGTCGTAGGGGCCGTGGGCGAAGTCGAGGAGGCCGGGGATCTTGCCGACCATGTCCGCCATTTCGCGAAAGCAGGTCGCGATCTGGGCGGCACTCACCTCGGGCTTGAACTGGAAGACGCCGTAATGCTTCACTTGTGGCATGGAAAACCTCCTCGAGAAAAGGTGCGGATGTTGGCGAGCAGCGCATCGACGCAGGCCCTGGCAAACGCGGGATCGTTAATCTCGCAGTCGAGCGAAACGCACGGGATGTCGGGCCGGAGACCGGATTCGATCGCGCCGAAGATCGCTGCATCGGCGTGCTCATCCCGGAAGGCACCGCCGGCGGCGCTGACGACGCTGATGCCGTGCCGCGGGATGAGCACCGTCACCGGACCGCGGGAGGCGTTCACCTTCGTGGCGAGGAGGTGGCCGAGCGTGGTGCACTCCTCCGGGGTCGTCCGCATGAGCGTGACCTGCGGGTTGTGGGCGTAGAACGTGCGACCGGCGAACTTCTCCGGCACCGACGCGGGCTCGCCGAAATTCACCATGTCGAGGCAGCCGGGGACGACGATCGCCGGCACGCCGTGCCGGGCCGCCGCGTCGAGCCGCTCGGGGCCGGCCGTGAGCACGCCGCCGACGAGTTCGTCGGCAAGTTCCGTGGTCGTGATGTCGAGCACGCCGGCCACGAGGCCGCTGGCGATGAGCGCCTCCATCGCCCGGCCGCCCGTGCCGGTGGCGGCGAACACGAGCACCTCGTAGCCCGCCTCTTCGAGCAGCGGCACCGCAGCCTCGATGCATTTGGTCGTGTTGCCGAACATGCTCGCCACGACGAGCGGTTTCTCGTCGCCGACGGCGACGTCTGCCTCGACCATGCCGCAGATCGCCCCGGCCGCCCGGGCGAGGATCGTCCGCGAGATGCGGTTGAGCCCCTGCACGTCGACGATCGCCGGCAGCATCGCGATGTCGGAGGTGCCGACATAGTGGGCGGTGTTGCCGCTGGCGAGCGTGGAGACGATCAGTTTTGGGAACCCGATCGGCAGGGGCCGCATGGCGGCCGATGCGATCGCCGTGCCGCCGCCGCCACCGAGCGAGATCACACCCTGGATCCGGCCCTCGGCGACGAGCCGTTCGAGCAGCCGGGGCGCCGCCTGCGTCATCGCCGTCACGCATTCGCCCCGGTCGCGCCGGGCGAGGAGCGCGGCGAGGTCGATGCCGGCCGCGGCCGCCACTTCCATCCGCGGAATGTCGGGGGTGGCCGCGGGCTCTCCGCCGGTGCCCACGTCGATCAGGACCGTGGCATGCCCCCGCGCGCGGATCCGCTCCGCCACGAACGCATGCTCGCGGCCCTTCGTGTCGAGCGTGCCGAGGACGGCGATCGTCGCCATGGGCGTTCCTTCATCGGGCGGTCACGGCCGCGTGCCAAGATTTGTGCCAGGATGTTCGCCAAAACCCTTGCCAAGCGGGATGTTCTTGAACTGCCGGGCGAGTTCGGGGAGCGAACGTTCGAAGGCGAGTCGCTCGAGACTCGAGGCCCCGACGAACCCGACCACGTCGGTGTGCTCGTTGACGTAGGCGGCGTCTTCGGGCGTGCAGATCGGGCCGCCGTGCGAGAGGCAGATGACGTCGTTCCGTTCGTCGAGCGCGGCCCGCGCGATCGCCTGCACCCGCGTGGCCGCGTCTTCGAGCGAGCAGGTGGCGGTGGTCACGCCGATCGAGCCGCCGATGGTCGTGCCGACGTGGGCGATCACGACGTCGGCCCCGGCCTTCGTCATCGCGCGGGCCTCGTCGGGCGTGCCCACGTAGACGATCGTGAAGAGATCCATCCGCCGGGCGAGGCCGATCATCTCGACCTC
>JBJTSM010000707.1:0-7697 GCA_046076685.1 Planctomycetia bacterium
CCTTGTCGCCTCGACCTCGTCTTCCAGGCGTCCCTGCACTGACAGGAACTGTTCCACTTGTTCGTTGAAAATTTCGTAGAGGAGAAAACTAGGGGTCGAGGCGTGTTGTTCGAAGTCGTGGATGTAGTCGCGGCGGACGGCGGCCAGCACGGCGTTCGGTCCTCGATGGATGGTGATCATCAAGCCCGTCGCGAGCACCACGTCGAGTCGCTCCACCGCCGCAGCGTCGTCGACATGGCTTCCCCCGGCGAGCACGATGTGCAGGATGCGGTCGTATCGTGACAGTCTGGACGCGGATGCGCCTCCTGCGGCATCGCCTCGCTGCAGGAGTGGCCGCAGATCGAAGCCGCCGAGAAGCGGGGGCGGGAGTGCCTCCATCACGGCCTCGGGGGCGGCGGTGGCGGCATCGACATCGAGCCACACGTAACCGTCGCCGTCCATCCGGCGCCGCAGGTCGTCGAGCCGGATCACCCCATGCCTGCGGTCGTGAAAGTCGAAGTACTCGACACGGACTCCGGCGGCAGCGGAATCCGGCCCATCGGTCTCGTGCGATTCGGTCATGTCAGAAGATCGTCCAGTCTCCACTCGCCGATCAGCTTGACGGGCACCCGCTTGGGATGACGGCTAGCCGTTCTCTTCGGGTTCGTGGCTGAGGTCGAGGGTGTGGGCGGGAACCATCTTTTCCGCCTGTTTGTCCCACCCCATCACCTGGCTCGTCCGCCACGATTCGTTCGCCATGTTGACGGCGACGACCCCGGCCATGCCCAGTTCCGGCGGACAGGCGAGCGGTTCGCCGCTCCGGAGGTGGTTGTGCAGGTTCGTGTGGTGGAGGGCGATGTCCTCGCCGCCGGTCTTCTGGTGCTGCTCGAGCACCTTGCCATCCTTGTCCTTGGCGACCCATCCGGAGCCGGTGAAGGAGAGCGTTCCCCGGTAGCCGCGGATCAGGTGGTCGACGCCGACCCGGCTGCTCATCGTGCCGAGGACGTAGACGGTCATGCCGCGCGGGTACTCGCAGATCATCTCGAAGTTGTCGGGCAGGTCGCGGCCGTCCGGCCATTGCCAGATGCCGCCCATGCCGACGACCCGCCGCGGGTAGAGCAGATCGCACGCCTTCATGATCCGCGTGATGCGGTGGATGAAGAGATCCGTGGCGATCCCGCCGGAATACCGCGAATAGTTGCGCCATTCGAAGTAGTGGTGCGGGTTCCAGTCGATGTCGGGGGCATGACCGAGCCAGTCCTTCCAGTTGAGGTCGGCCGGCTTGGGCATGTCGTCCTTGAGGTCCGGATCGCGCCAAGGGCCCTGCTTGTCGTAGCGGCGGACATACTCGATCTGCGCCTGGACGACTTTGCCGATCACGCCCCGCTTGATCGCCTCGGCGGCGGTCGCGTAGCTGTCGTCGGACATCGCCTGGACGCCGACCTGCAGCGGCCGGCCCGTCTCCCTGGCCTTCTTCCAGACGGCCTGCGCCTCGGGAATCGTGTGCGTCATCGGCTTTTCACAATAGACGGCCTTGCCGGCGTCCATCGCGGCGATCGTCATGTCGCTGTGCCAGTGTTCCGGCGTGGCGATCGTGACGTAGTCGATCTCCTTGATGTCGAGCACCCTGCGGTAGTCGGTGAAGGCCGCGGTCTCGAGCGCCGCGGCGGCCGATTTCGCCCGTGTTTCCCAGCAGTCGGCCACGCCATGAAAGGCGAGGTTGTCCTTCTCCTCGAGTCCCTTGCACGCCCCGACGTGCCCGCCACCCATGCCGCCGACGCCGATGAACCCGACCCCGATCCGGTCGTTGGCCCCGAGCACGCGGGCGTAGCTTCGGGCCGATTGACTGAGGGCACCCGCGGCGACCCCCCATGCGGCCGAGGTCGAGAGAAAGGAACGACGGGAAAGGGCTGGTGGGGCGACTGGCATCGGCAGGCTCCCGAACGGCGGAAACGGACGGAACGACCGGACGTGGTCGCGGAACAGGGTATCACACGACGGGCGGCGGGTCAGTCTGCCTCGACCGTGAGCCATGGATGGGCGGCGTGAATGGCGTCGACCACGGACTGCTTCGACCGGTTGGTGTGGGTGTGAAGCATCGACCCCCCATGCACGCGATACCCCGCCTCTGCTTCCGGCACCGGATCGCTCCACAGCCCCGCCTCCACGAACTTGCACCACAGTTCGAAGTCTTCCCAGCCGACGAAGCCTCCCTTGGTGTAGCCGCCGGCGTGCGCCCAGGCACTTTTGCGCAGCAGCGCCATCGCGTCGATATAGTTGCCAAATTTCAGTCGGTCGGGGGACCATGGCTGGGCGACCTGCCGGATCGTACAATCGCCGAATCGTTGCACCGTCGGGTGGGTGGCGGAGCACCTCGACGAGCCGAGTCGATCCGCCAGCAGTCGGAGGCAGTCGGGGCCCAGCGTGTTGTCGGCGTCGAGGGGAAAGACGAACGGGGCTTCCGCTCGGGCAAATCCGACGTTCCTGGTCAGTGGCAACCCCTGATTCCGGGTGTTGCGGAGCAGCACGGCCGACACGAACCGGTTCGCGTGCCGCTCGAGCCAGTCCCTGGCCACCTGCAGCGACGCGTCGGTCGATCGATCGTCCACGACGATCAATTCCAGCGACGCCAGGGTCTGGTTCGCCACGCTGTCCAGTGCCTCGACCACGTACGAAGCGTAGTTGTAGAGCGGCACGACGACCGCCACCTGAGCGATGCGGTCGCCTCCCTGTGCCAGCACGACCTCCGCCTCCGGCACCTGCGGCAGACGGACCACGGCCTCTCCGGCGAGATGTTCGAGGCGGAACGCGGAGGTCGCCTCCGCCGGGTCACCGAGCAGGCGGCTCATGATGCCGGCGAGCCGCTGCCGTCGGCCGTCGGGTCCATAGCGATGCAGCACGTGATGCAGGGACGCCTGACCGACGCGGCTGCGGAGTCCGGCATCCCGGGCCAGCGCATCGAGGTGCCGGTGCCAGGCGGTGGCGTCGGCCGCGAGATACCCCGTCGTGCCGTCGACGATCGCCTGCCGAAAGGGCTGCGTCGGGGAGGCGATCGTCGGCACGCCGACGAGCGCGGCCTCGAAATACTTCAACTCGCTCTTCGCTTCGCAGTAGACGTTGCCGGTTTCCAGCGGGGCGATGTTGATGTCGAACCGCGCCAGTTCCCGTGGAAGGTCGGTGAGGGGCATGGTGTCGCGCCATTCGATGCGCTGCTCGAGGCCGCGGAACTCGGGAAATTCCTCCAGGTCGAGCATCGCAAGGCCGGAGCCGGGCGCGCGGAACAGCACGAGGCGACATTCGGGCCGCTCCCGGAGCACACGGGCGACGGCGGAAGCCGCGACCGCGAAGTCACGCTGGTGTGTTCGCGAACCGGACGCATAGCCGATCCGAACGAGTCCGTCCGGCGGGCTCGATCGGCGGCGGACCGCCGCCTCCCGACTGCGCCTGTAGGTGTCGTCGTCGAAGCCGTTGACCGAGACGAGCGCCGGCTGTTTGCACAGATGAACCCCGTCGGCGAGCGGCTGGGTCGGGACGAGGCAGACGTCCGCGCACGACATGGTGCGGCGAATGTCGCGGTAGTGCCGGACCACGTCCTCGGCAGCCAGCCGCTGTGAGCGAATGCCGTCGATGACCTCGGTGGTGGCAAGATCGGGGTCGAACATGTAATCGTCGACGTCGTAGACGATCCTCGCCCCGGCCGCTCTCCACCTGTTGATCGCTTTGCCGAGGGCTTCGCTCCAGACGGCCCGCCAGATGAACACGATCGCCGGCCGGCGAGACCACGCCTTGCGTGAGGCGGCACGCACGTCCTTCGCCGCGACGACCTCCACGAGGTAGCCCAACTCGGTGAGCGAGCGGGCCAGACGCTCGACCCGGTACAGGTGTCCGGCCGCGAAGTGCGGCTCGCCGGACACGCAGACCACTCGACGCCGGGCCCCCGTCGGCGCGACCAGTCGTCTGAGGTGGTGGATCCCCAGGGCGTGGGCGAGCATGACGCCGCAATGCCGCAGGGCCCGTCGGATCGGATGATTGCGGCGGGGAAAGAGTCGCACGGCTCGGGCTCTCGGTGGACGGACTCGACGGTCCCGTGGAACGTCGGCCCACGGCGATCAGCAGAGGAATATCCAACGCGTGCCCGCAGGGTCAACCCGGTCGGGGGGGCGTTTTCGGGCCGCGGTCGCCGCAGCCGGCGGTCAGTCGCCCGCCACCGGCTTCACGGCCCGCGCCTGCCACCCCGCCGCGCAGGTCCGCTGGGTCGCCTGGTCGAGGTTCTGGAACACCTGCCACAGGCGCCCGGAGCGGGCCTCCGGATTTCTCCAGAATGTCAGCACGTCGTGCAACGTGCTGGTCTCGAAGATTCTGGCTGCGGCCGGCCCCTGATGTGCGGCGACGCCCGCCTGCAGTTCCGACGCCAGCCACGACAGGGCGAACACGGGATTGAAGTTCGGTGACACGGTCAGCTCGACGCCGGCGAAGCCGCTCAGCCATTCCGCCACGCCGAAGCAGGTGGCGTTGAAGTAATGATGCGGGGCTTCGTGGAGCGGCTGCAGATCGGCGGTGTGCATGAGGAACGTGCCGCCCGGCTGGAGCACGCGGAGAATCTCGGCGGCGACATCCTTCGGGCTGCGGTAGTGCTCGAATGCATTCATGCAGATGCAGCCCGCGAACACGTTGTCCGCGAACGGCAGCCGATGGGCGTCGCCCACCACGTCGGTGTTGCGGAAGATCGAGTACTCGAGCTCGACCACGTTCGGTAGCTTCGTGCCCGAGCCTCCGGCGCTGAGGTTGAGCACGAGGCCGGTCGTTCCGGTCGCCACCGCGACGGCATCGGGCGCCAGCGAGTTGCTGAGATGATCGGCGGGATGCACGACGGTGTCGCGGCCCGCCGGCGTGAAGACGGGGATGCCCTGAACGATCGGATAGGTGGTGCCATCGGCCGCCACGAGCGTTTCGCCCGAGCGGCGCAGCGTTCCGCCCGAAGCCGGGCAGCGCAGGATCGTCGTGAGCGACTCGATGGTCATCGGCATGCGGGCCCCGGGGGATCCGTGTGCAAGGGGCGAACTCGTGCCGACCCTCTCGGCCACGGCGCGGGAAGACTAGGGAAGAGGATCGTCGCCGGTCAACGGCATCTCCGGAGGCGGAACGGGGCGGCCCCTCGCGCCCGCGTGGCTGGTTCCTCCCGCGCGGCCGACGTCAGGGCTTCGGGCGGAAGGCGACGAGCCGCTCCGGCCTGGTCTCGAGCCGGGGTGGCGCCGGCTGGCCTGAGTGGATCAGGTCCACGCAGTAGGGGATCGCGGGGAAGACCGCGTCGAGGCATTCGCGGATGCTCTTCGGGCGGCCCGGCAGGTTCACGACCAAGGCCCCGCCGCAGACGCCCGCCGTCTGCCGCGAGAGGATCGCGGTCGGCACGAAGGCGAGCGACACCTGCCGCATCCGCTCACCGAATCCGGGCAGCAGCTTCGCACAGACCCGCTCGGTGGCCTCGGGCGTCACGTCCCGACGCCGGCCCGGTGCCGCCGGTGGTCACGACGAGGCAGCAGCCCGCCGCCGCCAGGTCGCGGATCGCCGCGGCGATCGCCTCGACGTCGTCGGGCACGAGCCGCTCGCGGGGCTCCCACGGCGATGCCAGCACCTCGGCGAGGTACTCCCGGATGGCCGGTCCGCCCTCGTCGGCATACTCGCCGCGGCTGGCCCGGTCGGACACGGTGAGGATGCCGATCAGGGCCGCCATCAGATCGCGCCGCGGGATTCGAGGAGCTTCACGACCGCGTCCACGCAGCGGCCGACCGGCCACTCGTGGGTCGGCAGGACGAGGTCGGGCTGCACGGGCGGCTCGTACGGGGCCGACACGCCCGGGAAGTTGTTGAGTTCGCCCCGATCGGCCAGCGCATAGTGACCGTCGGTGTCCCGCGTGCGGCAGACCTCGATCGGGGCCGCGAGGTGCACCACGAGAAACCGCTCCGCGCCGACGCGGTCGGCGGCCTTCCTGCGCACGGCCTCGTCGGGGGCGACGAAGGCGGCGACGCAGATCAGCCCCGCGTCGTTGAAGAGCCGGGCGACCTCGACGCTGCGGCGGAGGTTTTCGCTCCGCTCGGCCGCGGTGAAGCCGAGGTCCTTGCTGATGCCCAGCCGCATGTTCTGGCCGTCGAGCACGACCACGCCGCGGCCCATGTCGAAGAGCTTTCGCTCGAGCGCCCCGGCGAGCGTCGATTTGCCCGAGCCGGTCAGGCCGGTGAGCAGCACCGTCATCGGCTTCTGGCCGAACCGCGCCTCCCGCTCTTCCGCCGTCACGCCGCTCGCCGCCGCGTGCAGGTGCTCGGTGGCGCCGGCCTCACCCCAGTGGTCCTCCGGCGTCTCCTCCGCCTCGCGGTCGAGGATCATGCCGGCCGCGACCGTGGCGTTGGTCAGGCGGTCGATCATGATGAAGCCGCCGGTGGTGCGGTTGCGGCGGTAGGCGTCGTAGGCGATCGGGCTCGTGAGCGTGATCGCGCAGCGGCCGATCTCGTTGAGCGCGAGCGTCGGGGCGGGCTGGCGGTGCAGCGTGTTGACGTCGACGCGGTAGCGGAGCGTGCTCACGGCGCCGGGTACGACTTTGCTCGTCTGCTTGAAGAGGTACTGCCGCCCCGGCACGAGCGGCTCCTCCTGCATCCAGACGATCATCGCCTCGAACCGATGGTCGACCTTCGGCACGTTGCCCGGCCGCACCAGCATGTCGCCGCGGCTCGAGTCGATCTCGTCCTCGAGCGTCAGCGTGACCGACTGCGGCGCGAAGGCCTCCTCGAGCTCGCCGTCGAAGGTCACGATCGACCTCACGCGGCTCTTTTTCCGCGAGGGGAGCGACACGATCTCGTCGCCCCGGCGGATGATGCCCGAGGCGACCGTGCCCGCGAATCCGCGGAAGTCGAGGTTGGGTCGGAGCACGAGCTGCACCGGGAAGCGGAAGTCCTCCAGGTTGCGGTCGGAGCCGATGTAGACCGTCTCGAGCAACGTCAAGAGCGGGCTGCCGCCATACCACGGCATGTTCGGACTGTTGGTCACCACGTTGTCCCCCTTCAAGGCCGAGATCGGCATGAAGTGGACGTCGGGCAATTCCAGCCGCGAGGCGAAGTCGACGTAATCCGCCTTGATCCGCTCGAAGACCGCCTGGTCGTAGCCCACGATGTCCATCTTGTTGATGGCGACGACGATGTGCCGGATGCCCAGGAGCGAGACGATGAAGCTGTGCCGCTTCGTCTGCGGGAGCACGCCGTGGCGGGCGTCGACCAGGATGATGGCGAGGTCGGCGGTGGAGGCCCCCGTGGCCATGTTGCGCGTGTACTGCTCGTGCCCGGGGGTGTCGGCGATGATGAACTTCCGCCGGTCGGTCGAGAAATAGCGGTAGGCGACGTCGATCGTGATCCCCTGCTGGCGCTCGTCCTCGAGGCCGTCGGTGAACAGGGCGAGATCGACCTCCTCGCCGGTGGTGCCGTAGCGCGACGAGTCCTTGCGGATCGCGGCGAGCTGGTCCTCGTAGATCATCTTCGACTCGTAGAAGAGCCGGCCGATGAGCGTACTCTTGCCGTCGTCCACGCTGCCGCAGGTGATGAACCGCAGCAGTTCCTTGCGCTCGTGCTGGGCGAGGTAGGCGTCGATGTCGGTGGCGATCAGGGATGACTGGTGGGACATGGTCAGAAGTAACCCTCGCGTTTTTTCTTTTCCATGCTGCCGGCCTCGTCGGA